>CAYOSK010000013.1:0-33257 GCA_964406585.1 uncultured Octadecabacter sp.
CAAAGCGGATGCGCGACTGTGAGGTTTTGCCGATACGGCGCAGCCGGTCTGCCGATTGATCGACGCGCAAAAGCAGCTGTTTGGTCTCATCCAAGACCGACGTGCCTTGCGTGGTCAGCGTAAACCCTTGCGGGCCCCTTTCGCACAACCGCAAACCAAGACGGTCTTCCAGCTTTGCGATTTGGGCACTGATGGCGGGCTGGCTGATTCCAAGGGTTCCTTGGGCTTTGGCAAAGCCACCCGCGTCCGCCACCGCCTGAAACACCCGCAAAAGGCGCAGATCAATATCTGATAGTTTCATAGGCAGTGCTCCGATCAGTGGTGCCCACAAAACCAGCACAGCGGCGGTATGTCGATGCGGTTATGCAATCATAAGTCAATTGATATGGCCACGACTCAAAGCCATTCCTAACCTCCAACCAGACTTAGTGACCCAGCGACCGTTCAGGGAGATAGACATGAACACCACAAAAACAATCGCAACCGTAACTGGCTTTTTACTGGCCAGCACGGCAGCACACGCCGAAGAACTGACAATCAGCGTTTGGGGCGGCTTCTTTGAAGAAACCCTCGCCGCGGAAATTTACCCGGGCTTTACGGCTGAAACAGGGATCGAAGTGAACTCGATCGCGCAGCCCGAAGATTCCACATGGATGACACAGCTGATGGCCGCGAACCGTGCGGGCCAAGCGCCTGCTGATCTGTCGCTGGTTGTGGACGAGGTGCTGTTTCGTGGCAACGAGGTCGGCCTGTGGGCCGAACTTGACCCAGCCAATATGGCCGGCACCGAGAACCTGATCGACGGTTACGTAAAACTGAACGACGCGGGCAACGCTTATGCGGTTGGCGCGCTGGCGTTCTACACAACGTTTGTGACCAACACCGATTACGCCGCCGACGCCCCCGAAAGCTGGGCCGAGCTGTGGGAGCCTCAGTGGGACGGCAAACTTGGCATCGTGACCACGCCGAACTCTGGCCTATTGGAAGTCACAGCAACGACGTTCTTCGGCGGTTATGAGATCATGGAAACCCGCGAGGGGCTGGAACAGGTCATCGCCAAAATCGCTGAGCTAAAGCCGCAGGTCAGCCTGTGGTACCGCGATGAGGGGCAGTTCCAGCAGTCTCTTGAATCAGGTGAATTGAACGCAGGCCTATACTACCACGACGTTGCCATGCTTTCCATCTGGGACGGCCTGCCGATCGCCTCCACCTTCCCCGCCGAAGGTGGCATCGTGTCTGACGCCTATTGGGTTGTGCCTGCCGCGTCCGAAAACGTCAGCGCGGCTGAGCAGTTCCTTGATTACATGAGCCGACCGGAGGTCCAGACACAGATGGCGCTGACCATGGGTGTTGCGCCCATCGTGCCCCGAGATGCGCTTGAGTTGTCGGACGAGGATTTCGCCGCCGTCAGCAGCGACATCGAACCGATCCGCGTACAGACCCATATCCACCTGCGCGAAGGCGACTGGCTGGAGACCAAGTACCAAGAAATGATCGCACAATAACGCGATCCCAGCGGCGGGGTGCCCTCCATCCCGCCGCATCATTGCCGGAGATGATCTTTGTCCAACCTAACGATTTCCAATCTGAGCAAGTCTTTCGGTTCGCATGTCGCTCTCAATGACATCTCCGTTGAGGTCGCATCCGGCGAATTCATTTGCTTGCTGGGTGGGTCTGGCTGCGGGAAGACAACTCTGTTGCGCCTCATTGCAGGGCTGGAAACGCACGACAATGGCAGTATCGAACTGGCAGGAAACGACCTAACCCAAGTGCCCTGCCACAAACGAAACATCGGCATGGTGTTCCAGTCCCTTGCGCTGTTTCCGCATCTGAATGTTGGCGACAATATTGCCTATGGGATGCGCCTAGCAGGTGTCTCCGCGACGGATGCTGCCGCTGATGTGACCCGGCTTTTGGACATGGTCGGGCTGTCGGGCCTAGAAACCCGATCCGTCGCCGCCCTATCTGGGGGGCAAAAGCAGCGCGTTGCGATCGCCCGCGCCCTCGCTCTCAAACCCAATGCGTTTTTGATGGACGAACCCTTTTCTGCGCTCGATGCTGGTCTGCGTGATCAGATGCAGGTTGAGGTGAAGCGCATCCAACGAGACCTCGCTGTCACGACTGTCTTCGTGACCCACGATCAACGGGAAGCTATGGCTCTCGCTGATCGGATTGTCGTGATGAACGGCGGGGTGATCGAACAAGCGGGACCGCCAGATGAACTTTATTCCCGCCCCGCGACGCGGTTTGTGGCAGAGTTCATTGGGGTCAACAATATCCTCGAAGACGAACAGACGCGCCCAATTGCAGTTCGGCCAGAAGCGATCCAACTCCGTACGTCCGGTGGAGGTCGCGTCGGCCAAATCACGCGCCAACGCAGACTCGGCGCGATGCTCGAGCGCGATATTATCGTCGACGGCCAAATCGTTCATCAAAGCGAAATCGCAGGCCAAGGTCCTGCGTTTGAAGATGGCGCAACAGTCACCTTGTCATGGGACGACACCTCCGCATGGCCTCTGCCCGCATGAGCCGCAGCGTATCCTTAACCGGTTCCCGCATCGTCGGCGCCGCCGCCTTTGCGATCATGGCAGTCTTTTTCGTCGTGCCGTTGTTTTTCATGGTCGTTGTCAGTTTTTACCAACCGGACCCGATGGGGTTTTACAAGGTCGACTTCGTCTGGGAAAACTACGCGAAATTCTTTTCCAGCTTTTATTTCAAAGTCTCGCTGCGCTCACTTTACTCCGCCGCACTGGGCGCTGTTCTGGTTGTCGCACTCGCCTTTCCATTGGTGCTGGCCGTGTCGTCTTTGGCGCGTAAATGGCAGTTGTTCTGGATTGTCCTGTTGCTGGCGCTCATGTGCTTAAGTGAAGTTATTATCGGCTTTGCATGGCTTATTCTAATGTCTGAAAGCGCAGGTATTCCGCGTTTCCTTGAATGGGTCGGGGTGTGGGCTGACCCGCGCTCCCTCTCGCCCAGTTTCGGGGCGATGATGATCGGGCTTGTCTTTCTCGGTTTCTCGATTGTGTCGCTGATCCTCTACCCGTCCGTATCGCGCCGAGATCGCAGTATCGAGGAGGCCGCCGTGACTCTCGGCACACCCCCCGCACTGGTTTTCTTCAGGGTCTTGATCCCGACATTTCGCACCTCGCTGATCTCTGTAACCCTCACAATGTTCGTCTACCTGCTTGGGGTGTTCGTCATGCCCACCATGCTGGGCCGCCCGAAAGACTGGACCATGACGGTCATCATTTCAGACAAGGCCATGGGCGATGCAAACCTGCCCCTTGGTGCAGCACTTGCGGTGGTGATGTTGATCGTAACTGCGTTGGTATTGCTGGTCTCAGCCTACGCTGCGCGAGGGCGGCAAACATGACCCTGCGCACCTTCTACCTTTGGTTCATCGCCGCCATGTTGATTGCACCTTTTGTTGTGGTGTTTGGCGTCTCCATTGGTGAGTCCAAGAACATCTCATTCCCGCCCAATACTCTGTCTGGTGAATGGTACTCGGAACTGCTGACCGAGTCAGAATGGCTCCTCGCCATTGGCCGGTCCCTTCTGATCGCTGTGGTCGCGGGCGTCATCGCGACAACTCTTGCGCTGGCAATCAACTATGTGTTGTGGCGCACCAAATCGCGCTTTGCGAAAATGACCTTCGCACTTGGCCTTGGCCCCTTCTTACTGCCCCCCATCATTCTTGCCTTAGGCGCGAGCCTGTTTTGGGCCGAGGTCGGCTGGTACGGCAGAATGGAGGCCACCATCGTGTCCCATGGTGTATTCTTTGTGACACTGCCATTGGTGATCATCGCGCGCGGTTTCGCGGCCCTCACTGACGAGGTCGTTGAAGCCGCTGAAATGATGGGGGCCACGCCAACTCAGGTGTTCCGAACCGTCGTTCTGCCGCTGATCATGCCCTATGTGTTCACCGGTTTTGCCCTCGTCGCGATCATCAGCGTGAACGAATATCTAATCGCCAATATGATCGCTGGCTTCGTTGTCGAAACCCTCCCGATTAAAATCTTCAACAACGTGCGTTACGGCTACTCGCCCGTCGTCGCCGCTGCCTCCATCCTGTTTGTCGCCCTGACGGTCACCGTGCTGCTGGTGTTGTCGCGGATCACAGACCTTGTGGCGCTTTTTGGAACTTCAAAGGACGACTGATATGGCCGAACTGACACGACAAAACCTTGAAGATATTCTGCTCGGCGCCGTCATTTTGGGCGCTGGCGGCGGCGGCGATATTCGTGAAGGTCTTGCACTCATCGATACCTGCCTTAAGGCGGGGAAAACGTTTGATCTGGTTTCAGTGGACGATGTTCCAGATGACGCGCTCATCTGCACGCCCTACCTGCTTGGTGCGATAACGCCGCTTAGCCCAGAGGAAGAGAAACTTTATGCTGGGCTGAAGACCACGCCGGACCATCCCATGCTGACGGCCTATGCAAAATTTCAAGCGCATTTAGGCCAAGAATTCTACGGCACCACGGCCTGTGAACTTGGCGGGTCCAACACGGCAGCGGCGTTTTTCCCCGCCGTCATGAACGGGCACAAAATTATCGACGCCGACCCTGCAGGGCGCGCCGTGCCCGAGATCCCCCATTCGACCTACTATCTCGCAGGCCTCCCTGCCGCGCCGATTTACGCCGTAAACCAATTCGGCGAGTCTTTCCTGATCGACAACGTCAAAGACGACCAACGCGCCGAAACACTGGTGCGGGCGCTGTGCCAAGTCAGCCGCAACGACATCGCGGCCATTGATCACGCGCTTCCAATGCGAGACCTGCGCAATGTCCTGATCCCGGGCACGATCACCAATGCAATGAACCTTGGCGAAGTCTGGAGAACAGCGATCGCGGAGGGTGACAATGCGGCGTCGGCGGTCGCAGCAGCTGGCGGCGGCGCCCTTCTTTTTGAAGGTATCGCGACGGCCGTGACGTACAAGAACGATCAAGGTTTCACCGTGGGAACCATCGAACTGCGAGGAACAGGGGATCACCTCGGCAAGGATCTGCGGGTTTCTGTCAAAAACGAAAATATGGCATGCTGGCTAAACGGCGAAGTGCTCGCCACTGTGCCTGACTTGATTTGTTTGTTTGACACGGACACCGGCGCCCCCCTCGCCAATCCTGATTGTGAGGAGGATCGATCGATCGCCCTCGTAATCTTGCCCGCGCCAGCCCCATTTTTAACGTTGCGCGGTCTGTCAGTTTTCGGGCCTGAGTATGCTGGGATCAGCGCCAGTTTCACCAGCCCTCTAACGACCGTAAGAACAAGTAGCTAATACCCGGCTTTTTGCGCCAACAAGTCTTTTACGAAAAATGGCGTTCCCCCGCCAAATGAGTCGATGGTCTTCATATTCTCACGAGACCCACGTTCCTACATCGGTTCATCCTAAAGGGCCGCCTCTAAGTTTGGGTCAACTCCCGGGTTGCGGAACCTTTATTTGCTACACTGCACCTGCGGCGAATGTCCGGTTACCGCCCTTCTTGTACGTTGATCGCAACATAAGACTGGACTTCATTTTGGAAGCGAGCGGTAGTGTCCGTGCGAATAGGTCCCCGGAACTTCCGGGCTGTGCTCAGTAGCAGCGGGATGTTCCGCTGGTTTACTGAGGAAGACCGATGACCAAACTTTCCAACAAACCGAAGACGAAGAAGGCCCAACTTATCAGGCTGCTTGGAACGAAGTCCGGGCGCAGTGCGGATGTTTTGTGCCAGAAGTTAAACTGGCAGCCCCACACTGTCCGAGCAGCCGTGAGCGGCTTGCGCAAAGCGGGATATGGGGTGGCCTGCGAGAAACAAGCAAACGGAGACGCGAAGTACCGGATCACCTCCGAGCCGGGCATTGAAGCGGCGTTAGCGCCCGAGGCCGCCTGAGATGGGGCGCGACCCCAACCCAATCCGATCCGAGACAATCGAGAAGTGGGAGGCGACGTTCAAACAACCACCGCCCGCGTATCTATCCGTGCCCTTCATGACCAAGGCGCTTGAGTATGAACGCCAATGCAGGCGGGCAGGGGGGCTTCCTGCCCAAACCAAGCGCGCACTTCAGCAGATTGCCTCCGGCAAGCCTGCTGCAGCCTTGCCGCTCAACCCAAAGCAAGCAGGCACGCAGTTCGTGCGCGAATGGAATGGCCGGACTTACCAAGTTGAAGCAGTGCAGGGCGGCTTTGAGATGGACGGACGGGTCTGGCCGTCTTTGTCTGCGATTGCGAAGCACATTACCGGCACGAACTGGTCAGGACCGAGGTTCTTTGGGCTGGCCCACGCAGAAGGATCAGTTCCATGAATAAGATCCGCTGCGCCATCTATACCCGCAAGAGCTCGGAGGAGGGACTTGAGCAAGAGTTCAACTCCTTGGATGCCCAGAGGGAAGCCTGTGAAGCCTATATTGCCAGTCAGAAGCATGAAGGCTGGGTTCTGATCTCGACAGCTTATGATGATGGTGGCCTGTCCGGTGGATCGCTCGAACGCCCAGCACTGCAACGCCTCCTGCAAGACATGCAAGAGGGCCACGTCGACCAAGTCGTGGTCTACAAGATCGACAGGTTGACTCGATCCTTGGCCGACTTCTCCAAGATTGTAGACGTGCTAGATGCCGCGGGGGCATCCTTCGTCTCCGTGACACAGTCGTTCAACACAGCCACAAGCATGGGGCGACTGACGCTGAACATGTTGCTCAGCTTTGCGCAGTTTGAGCGCGAGGTGACGGCAGAGCGGATTAGGGACAAGATTGCTGCGTCCAAACGCAAAGGTCTTTGGATGGGGGGACTGGTGCCCATTGGATACGATGCGGATGGTCGGACGTTGAGCATCAATGATGCCGAAGCGAAGACCGTCAGGACATTGTATGACCTCTATGAGCAGCATCAGACGGTTCGGGCCGTAACAGAACATGCAAACAAACTGGGCCTTCAAACCAAACGCCGCACCGCTGCCGACGGAGCGCAAAGCGGCGGCGTGTCCTTCTCGCGTGGCCACATTCATCAGATCCTAACCAATCCGCTGTATGCCGGACGGATCCGGCATCGCAAGGTGGTGCATGAGGGACAGCATCCTGCTCTCATTGATCCCGCGCGCTGGGATCGCGTTCAGCTGATGTTGCAGGATGGCGCGACCAAAGAACGTCGAACCCGATCAAAGACAACACGCTCCTTGCTGTGTGGGAAGCTGTTTGATGAGACTGGCGATCGCCTCACGCCGTCGCATTCCAAAACAAGGGCAGGCAAGCGATTAAGATACTATGTCTCTCACCGCCTCATAGCTAAGAGTGGTGAAGATCGTGATGGTTGGCGGTTACCAGCAGCTGAACTTGAACAACAGGTTGCAACCATGATCCACAAGCACATGGCAGTGCCGTCATTTGCAACGTCGATCCAACCAGAAGTTTCTGCCGATGCCATTGGGCGTATCAAGACTTACTTGACCGATTGGTTGGCCAAGGCGGAACGAAAGACAAAGACCGTCCTCAAAACAGTCAAAGACATTAAGATCGCGCCAGGCCGTATAAGCATTCAGCTCGATAGAGAGACTGTCACAAAGCTAATCCGCTCCGATGACAGCCTATTGAGTGAAGACGCCCTCAGCATCAGCTGCACATTCCAACTCCGCAAACGCGGTGTAGAAACTAAACTGATCTTTGCCGATCACCCTACTGGGCAAGACGACACGCTGATACGCAACATCGCAAAGGCGCATATGTGGTTCGACATGATCAAGGCGGGGCAATCCTTTGATCAAATCGCGGAGGCTGAACAGACCTCCAAGCGCCGGATCCAGCAAATGATCGACTTGGCATTCCTCGCACCTGATATCATCCGAGATGTTCTAGATGGCAAACAGCCCGTTGGCTTTACGTCTGATTGGTGTCTGCGCCACATACTCCCGTCCGATTGGTCCGTACAGCGCGCACTGATCTCGACTCTTTAAGTCTCCAAACCAAACTCGTATCGCGAAAACGGGCCGCCCAGACTTCGGGGGATATCAGTGCGATGTTCCGCATGCATAACAGTCTGAGCAAACGGGGTACCCGCACAAGCCTTTGAACTCGCCGCACTAAAGCGCGGCAACTCTTGCACGTTTATATGGGGAGAGAACGCTGGCTGGGATGGTAGGATTCGAACCTACGGTACACTGTACCAAAAACAGTTGCCTTACCACTTGGCTACATCCCAGCAGCGACGTGGGTGATACGCATTTCCTAAAGGGGGATCAACCCTCAAAACCCTTAAAATCATTATTCCTTTGCGGCGTCTTCCCGCAAGAGGTCTTCGCCTTCTTCTGCTTCGCGTTCGGCGTTGATCAAGCGGTCCAATTCGTCCTCAGCTTCGGCGGTGACAGCAGCGATTTCGGTCGGCTCCCCCAAAGGTGGTTTTGGCGGTTCGTGGGTTGCAGTGGCTCCGTCCGCGCTGAATGTGCCACCCATATCAATTGTATAGGTGGTATTGGGCAGGGTGATGCCTGCTCCTTCAAGGGCGCCTTTGACAACGCGCAACGCCTCACCACGTGCCAAGACGATTGAGGTTACGCGTTGATCAATCCAGCCGACGACTGTGATTTCGGTGCCAGCATCTGTGATATCGCCAAGCCACGCTGCCGCGGCGGGTTCTTCCAAGACAAATGGGAGGGCTTGCACTTTCTCGACAGCCATTTCACGGGCGGCGCCAAGATCAGAGGCGGTGTCTACGCCCAAGGTGAACATAAAGCGGCGTTCACGATTCTGGCTGAAATTGATGATCCGAGACTTGAACACAGTCGCATTTGGGATTCGAATGTGATTGCCGTCAAAACTAAGGAGGATTGTTGCGCGCGACGTGAGGCGAATAACCTTGCCTTGGTCGCCATTGATTTCGACAACATCATTTGGCCGGAACGGTTGACGTATTGATAACATGACTGACGCGATGAAGTTTTCAACGGTATCGCGCACCGCAAAACCAATGGCCAGACCGATCAAACCAGCCGCACCAAGGATCGTCGACAAAAGGGCGGTGGCATTCATGATATCCAGTGCAATCACAATACCTGCAATCACGAATGCGATCCGGACCACGGTTCGAAACAGATCTGCAATGAACGCATTTGGCGCCAATCGGTTCCACGGATTTTCCCAACGTGCGACGCGGGTGCCGATCCACAAGATCACCAAGAACGCCGTCAAAGCGATTAGGACAAGCGGCAATTGGATGGCCAATTGCTCGATCCGGTTCAGAAATCGATCAATAGCCGGATCAAGGCGGCGACGAATGTTAGTTGTTTCTGTGACGTCGTTTTTGATCGCAACGACGCCCTGAACGCGGGTCACCAATGTATCGAGGTTTTGAGCCTCTGACAAAGAATTCGTTGTGCCGCGCAAGGTGACAACGCCGTCCGATACGGTCACGGTGACGTCCTCGTAATTTCCGAGTTCGGCAAGAATCTCGCGAATTCGAACGGCTATTTCTGCGTCCTGTTCGCCGGTTTGATCCGTTGTAATCGTACCAGTGGGGGTGTCCTGCGCTGCTACGGGCCATGCAGGTAGCAGTAAACACAGGAAAGCTAGGGTTTGAAAAAATCGCATAACTATTGTCGCCGTTTGAAATCAATGGGGCGAGTTTAGGCAGATCGTTCGGGAAGGGCTAGAGGCGGATTGGATCAGCCTTTGCCACGCCATCCAGCGCCATTAGGGTGCGTAGAACCGCATCCATATCGGACAACTGGATCATGTTTGGCCCATCGGATGGCGCAGCGTCCGGGTCTTGGTGTGTTTCCAAGAATACGGCGGCGATACCCTGTGCAACGGCAGCGCGCGCCAAGACAGGGGCAAATTCGCGTTGGCCACCGGATGAACCACCAAGCCCGCCGGGTTGGGCAACGGCATGGGTCGCATCCATCACCACGGGATAACCTGTTTTCATCATCTCAGGCAAAGACCGCATGTCGGCGACGAGGGCATTATACCCAAACGATACACCGCGTTCTGTCAGCAAAAGCCGTTTGTTACCCGTAGATTCTACTTTGCCCACGACATTGGCCATATCCCAAGGTGCCAGGAACTGACCCTTTTTGATGTTGACCGCCGCACCGGATTCGCCCGCCGCCAGCAGCAAATCTGTTTGACGGCACAGGAACGCAGGAATCTGCAGGATGTCACAGACCTCGGCCACCGGCGTGCATTGATCCGGTGCATGCACGTCCGTGAGGACGGGGCAGCCAAATTCCGCTTTGATCGCCGCGTGAATGGCCAGCCCTTCGTCCATGCCAAGCCCGCGTTCACCGGAAAGAGATGTACGGTTGGCTTTGTCATAGCTGCCCTTAAACACGAACTGCGCGCCGTAAGCATCACAGACCCGCGCCATTTCAGTCGCGATCATGCGGGCATGATCCAAGGATTCCAACTGACATGGCCCCGCAATAACCGTCAAAGGGCGATCGTTAGAGGCCGTGACAGACCCGATTTTTACATCATGCATTAGGAGCTTACCTGTTCACGAAGGATGGACGCCGTAAGCGAGATCATCAGGTAGACACCTGCAAAGATTAGAAATGCCAGCAACGTGTTTTCGAAAGATTTCGGATAGGTCGCGACATCTGGCGCGATCGGCGCAACAGAGACAGAAAGGTAACGCACTTGGCGATTGGCCTCAATTCTTGCACTGTCCATAGTTGCGAGGGCGGCCTGAACGTTCTGAACTTCGAAGACGTAATTCTCTTCTGCTTGACGCAAAAGGGCATCATTGCCAACGAGTGATCCGCTTGACAGCCGACTTCTGAGGTCAGCGATCAGATCTTCAATTTGTCTAATTTGATTTTCAGCAGCACTGACTTGGGCCTCATTCGGGCGGCGGTTATTCAAGAGACTTGCGAGGTTCAATCGTTCTTCGTCAAGTAAGATTTGCTGGTTCGTAATCCGTTGCTGCAGCCCGGCTTGTTCCGCGCCTATTGCGCCTTGTCCGCCAGCCTGTTCGATTTCGGTTCGCTGCGCGAGGGCCGTGTCTCGCCGTTTCACCGCGGCCTCATAGTTTTCACGCGCACCTGCCATTTGATCTTCTCTCACGCGTTGGGTGAGCTGATCAACTTGCTCTTCGGCGTATCCAATGAGTGCTTCTGAATACACCTGACTTGTTTCGGGGCTTGCGGCGATAACCTCCATTTTCAGGATGCCTTCAGTCGGATCAAAGCCGATTTGCACATGATCTTGAAAGATCGCGTAAGCATCTTCACGAGATGCATCTTCGGGCAAACGTTGGATTGCATCAATTTCGGGATTGGAAAAATGCGCCACGAAACCGTGTTCTTCATCGAGACGCAGAAAGGCCTCTCTCGATGTCATATAAGACTGCATTGTCGTGTTGTCGGTTTGGTCCGCAAGCGGCCCACCCAAGAGCCCGCCACCGATCGTGGATGCAGATGGGGCCTCGGATTTTTGAATGATGAATTCCGACTTTGTACCATACATCGGTGTCGCAATCGCGTAAAAATAGTAACCCGCAGCGACGGTTGGCAATATCACGAACATCGCCAAGCGGCCGAAAAGCGCCAGCAAATTGCGGCGACGACGGCGGGCGATGTCCTTTTGAATGCGGCGGATTTCGCTGGCGCGGCGTTCAGCCGGATTGTCCGGTGCGCCCAGTTCTGTGGACGGCAAATTTGGTTTGCGCGTCGTTGTTTGGGGCAATTGCACCTTGGCTTGCTCGGCTGGTACCTTCGCCGTTGCGATCTGCATCTGATCTGCGGCAGCCTTTGTTTGGTTGTCGTTTGGAGTTACCAATTCCAAAACATTGCCGCGTTGAAACGGATCAATCCCCTTTTGGCGCAACTGTCGCACCGCATCAAAATCCGACGTCACGGCGAGACCGTTCTTTTGGGCAACGCGACGGGCCATGCGCAACTGCCGCCCGGTCAGACCTTCTTGGCGAATTGCATCAATGTCCTGTTCGCCTGCAACCGTCGCGGGGCTGTCCACAGCGCCGGACATGCCATTTGGCATCGCGGTGGCCGCGGTCTGGGTGTAGGGCTGCGCCGAAGGGTTCGGGGCAGGCTGCGCAGGCGTCGGATCTGGGGCGGTCGCGGCGTTAGCCGTGTTGTTCGAACCGCGACGTATCCGGAATTTCTGTGCCTTGGGTTTCGTAGTCATAGACCTGTTTCGCTTCTTCCAAGGTGTCAAACATGATCAACTGTCCATCCCGAAGGACCGCGGCTGATCGGGCGAATTTTTCAAGCGTCGCCGCTTGGTGGGATACAATGATGACCGTTGTGGTCGCCAAGCGTTCCTTAAGGACTTCCCCGGCTTTGCGGTTGAATTCCGCGTCCGTGGTTTGGGGCATGCCTTCGTCGATAAGATAGATGTCAAAATCAAGTGACAGCATCAGCGCGAAGGTGAATCGCGCCCGCATCCCTTGGGAATAGGTGCCTACGGGCATGTCGAAATATTCTTCAATCCCCGCCATCCAGCGGCAGAATGCTTCGACGTAGTCGGGGTCTAGGCCGTACAATCGCGCAATATAGCGGCAGTTTTCCTTCGCGGAGTGGCGGTTCACGACCCCGCCCATAAACCCCAATGGAAAAGACACGCGGGACGTCCGGTTGACTTGGCCTTCGTCGGGCTTTTCTAGACCCGCCATCATATTGATTATTGTGGTTTTGCCCGTACCGTTCGGGGCCAAAACGCCCAACGAATTCCCCAGTTCCACGCGAAAATTCGCGCGATCAAGGATGACCTTGCGCTGGGTACCGGTCCAAAAGGACTTACTGACGTTCACAAACTCAAGCATGAATGCTTCTTTTACACCTCGGGGCGGTTCTGCCTTTCGTGACAGATTATTCCTGCATTGTCCCCAATAAGAGAACAATCTGGCTATATTATGTCGGTTGCCTCCCCCTTTTTACAACGAAAGTGACAAAAGTTTGAAGTCTTTGCTTTGATTTTGTTACGTTTTGTTGGTTATTTGACGTCCGCGGCGTATCCTTGCCGATGTGACGTTGAAAGATGAAATAACCGCCTGTCAATTGTGCAGCGACCGCTTTGGGCGAACAGTGACGGGTCATGCGCCCCGCCCGATTGTGTGGTTTGAACCAACCGCGCGCATTTTGATCGCAGGGCAAGCCCCCGGAATGCGCGTTCACAAAAGCGGACGACCCTTTACGGACCCTTCGGGGGATCGATTGCGTGATTGGTTGGGGCTGGATGAAACCGTGTTTTATGATCGCCAACGCATTGCTCTTGTACCGATGGCGTTTTGTTTCCCGGGGTATGATGGCAAAGGGGCCGATCTGCCGCCGCCCAAAATCTGTGGTGAAACGTGGCACGATCGTGTGATGGAAACGCTGCCCGATGTGCAATTGCGGGTGCTGGTGGGCGGCGCGGCGCAGCGGTATCATTTAGGCGTGACGACAGGCGTTACGGATACAGTTATGGCGTGGCGCGACCATGCGCCTGACATCTTTGCCTTGCCTCACCCGTCTTGGCGCAATACCGCTTGGCTTAAGAAAAATCTGTGGTTCGACGCAGAAGTACTCCCCGCGCTGCGCGTCCGTGTGAAAGAGGTTTTGAATGACGGAAGAAACAGAAATTGACCGCGCGCACGCCGCGATGGCCGCAAATGAAGAAGACGATATTGCGCGGTTGCGGTTTTACGAACGACTTGCGGAGACAGAATTGTTTATGCTGCTGGAAGACGAAGCCGCAGGCGATCAGGTGACGCCGGCATTGTTTGAGGTCGAAGATCAATCGTTCGTGTTGATCTTTGATCGCGAGGCGCGGATGTCGGAGTTTTATGGCAAAGACATAGCGCCCTATGCGGCGTTGTCTGGCCGCGCAATGGCTCAAATGCTCGAAGGTCAGCGCATGGGCATGGCTTTGAATATGGGGGTGGCCCCATCCGCGATGCTGGTGCCTGCCGAAGCGGTGGATTGGCTGGCGCAAACCCTTGGGGGGCAAGCCCAAGAAGTTGAAGGGCAGATTATAGAACTGACGGCGCCTGTTGGGCTTCCCGAAGTATTGCTTGAAGCGTTAGATCGAAAGCTGGCGACGGCGGCAGGATTGGCTGTTGAAGCATACTTGTGCGGCGTGACCTATGATGGTGGCGGGCGTGGCCATATGCTGGCGTTTGTTGGCACCATCGAAGGGGCCGAAGACGCCCTGACGGCCGCCGTCAACGAAGCGTTGGTATTTTCCGGTATAGACGCCGGAATGCTGGATGTTGCCCATCTTGAAGGGGATGATCCTGTGTCAGAACGTATAGCCAAGGTCGGATTGCGATTTGATCTGCCAAGCCCGCAAATGCCCAGCCAACCCGGTGCGAACCCCGGTATGGATCCCAGCAAGCCGCCAAAACTGCATTAGGAGCGGCGTTATATTCCGCAGCTGGTTCGGGAACCGTCAAAGAGGGGGCGCTGCCCCCGGCCGATGGCCTCCCCCGGAGTTTGATAAAAGCAAAGACGCGAGAGAAAGGCCCTAGTACCCCTGTTCGCGATCTACGATGTGCAAAAATTCCAGCCCCAATTCACCGCGCCGCACGTTTTCAGCGATGACACCTGCGGCGATATTTGGACGGGTGGCGGAGGCGATATGGGGTGTGACAGTCACCTTGGCATGGGACCAGTAGGGGTGATCCGGCGGGAGCGGTTCAACGCGAAATGTATCAAGGGTCGCATGTGCAATATGGCCGCTGTCCAGCGCAGCGATCAGATCGTCATCCTTGATCAAGGGCCCCCGTCCCGGATTAAGCAAAAAGGCCCCGGGCGCCATGCGTGACAGCGCCGCTTTGTTAACCACGTGTTTGGTGTCCGGTGTTAAAGGCATCAAAAGAACGGCGATTTGTGCGTCGGCTAAAGCATCTGTCACATTCCCGCTGAGACAGCGGATACCCTCAACTGATTTTGGCGAGCGGCTCCAACCTGTGACGGGAAATCCGAAACCAGCAAGTGCGGTCGCACATGCTGTTCCAAGTGCGCCAAGCCCAAGGATTGTGACAGGACGATCGCGCGCCAAGGGCGGCATAGTGTCCGCGCGCCATGTGCCATCTTGCCCGTGGATGTGGCTGTCCATTCCAATGTGATGGCGCAAAACGTGCGCCGTGACCCATTCAACCATACCTTCGTCCAAGCCGCCGCCAACCATGCGCGCGATGGGCATTCTGATGGTGTCATTGCGCACAATATCTTCGACACCGGCCCATAGGCGCAGCAATGCTTTGCAGCGGATAAACGGAGTAAAATCATCGATGATACGCGATCCGGCCATGATGATGTAATCTGTGTCCGCTGGGGGGTGGTCGCGTGACAAATCAAATGGCAGATTTAGTGTGCTCAGACTTGCGGACAATGGCGCGCGGTAGGCGTCCCAATCTTGGTCGGTTCCAACAAATAATAGTCTTAGGGTCATCTTCTACCTCGGCTTGTGGACGTGGGCGGACTGAACGAGCCCAAACGCGACCATCAAGACGAGCATCGCAGACCCACCGTAGCTGACCAAAGGCAAAGGGACCCCGACTACAGGAGCAAGCCCCATGACCATCGACATGTTGACCGCGAAGAACAAAAAGAACGTCACCGCGACGCCCATCGTAACGAGAGACGCGAACCGATCCTTATTCGAAATTGCAGACATCACGCAGAAAATGATGATCAAAGTATAAAGGATCAACAGCCCGAAAGCGCCTACAAATCCGAATTCTTCGGCCAAGGTCGTAAAGATAAAGTCGGTGTGTTTTTCAGGCAGGAAATTCAAACGGCTTTGGGTGCCCTGCATAAAGCCCCGTCCGGTCCATCCACCTGAGCCAAGTGCGATCTTGGCCTGTGTAATATGATATCCGGCGCCTAAGGGGTCTTGGGTCGGGTCGATAAATGTATCGATCCGGCGATACTGATAGTCCTTCAGGATTTGCCAAGACGCGCCACGTGATTGGAAAATCGCCGTGACAAGGCCAACGCCAGCAGCAATAACTGTGGCAAAATAAGCCCAATGAACGCCGGCAAGAAACATGATGGCGCCGCCACCCGTCACCAATAAAATCGTAGTTCCCAAGTCGGGTTGCGACAGGACAAGGTATGCAGGCGCGGCGATAAATAAAAGCGGCACGACAATCCAGATTGGTTTGCTGACTTTGCTGAGTGGGAGCCAGTCATAATAGGCCGCCAGCAACATGATGAGTGCGATTTTCATAAGTTCGGAGGGCTGCAAATCCATCGGCCCCAGATCCAACCAACGCTGAGATCCGTTTCGTTCGACACCCACAAATTCAACGGCGACCAGCAGAACGAGCGCAAGGGCATAGGCGACAACGGCCATATTGCGCCAGAACCAGATAGGGACCACACCCATGCCGATCATGATGACGACGCCAAGCCCAAAACGTTGGACCTGCGCATTGACCCAAGGGTCCATTGATCCGCCGGCGACGGAATAGAGCATCAGAAAGCCAAACCCAGATACAGCGGTGATCAGAAAAACCACCGGCCAGTTCAAGTGAAGTAGTTTTCGAAACCCAACGGGAACGTATTTGGCCTGATACTCAAGATAACTCATGCGTCGCTGGTTCCGCGACCGGGCTGAATGTCACGCAGGAGCGGCGCAAGGCGGCGTTGCTGGTCCGCGATTTGGCCGCGCGATGCGGACGGATAGGCCGACAAGGGCGGTGTGCCTTCATAAAGGGCTTGCAACATGACATCCCGTGCAATGGGTGCTGCGGCAGTCGATCCGCCGCCGCCGTGTTCGACAATTACTGCAACGGCATACTTCGGGTCGTCTATCGGGGCAAATGCAACATAAAGCGCATGATCACGTGCTTCCCACGGCAGGTCTGAATTGCGCGTGATTACGCGGCCATTTTCATCGCGGGCAATGGCGCGCACTTGGCTCGTTCCGGTTTTGCCAGCCATTTTGAATCGCTCTTCAGCGATCCGCATCCGGTAGGCCGTTCCTCGACGATGGTTAGACACATCAAACATGGCCCGTCTGATCCGACGGAGGTTGTTTTCGTTTAAGCCAAGGCTTTCGCCTGCACCCGACGGTTCTTCGACGCCGTTGATTGAGCGCACAAGACGCGGTTTTACCGCACGGCCGGTGGCGATCCGCGCGCTCATAACGGCGAGTTGCAGTGGCGATGACAAAACATATCCCTGACCAATAGACGCGTTCACAGTATCACCAACACGCCATTCTTCTTCGCGGACTTCGCGTTTCCAGGCCTTATCCGGCATAATGCCTGATCGGACGGCAGACATTGGCAAATCATGTCGTTCACCAAGCCCCAGTTTACGGCCCATCGCCGCAATTTTATCAATGCCGACGCGCTGGGCGATATCGTAGTAATAGACGTCGCAGGATTGTTTGAGGCTTTCATTGAGGTTCATGTTGCCATGGCCCGACCGTTTCCAGCAGTGAAAGCGAACATCGAAAACATCAGCATGGCCAACACAGCGCACTGTTTCGTCCGCCGTCACAACACCGTCCTCGAGCGCGGCAAGCGCTGTGACCATTTTGAACGTGGACCCTGGTGGGTAGGTGCCTTGTACTGTTTTGGCTGCGAGTGGGCGGCGATGGAGTTTCGGATCAACGTCGCGTTCGTTTAATTCGTTCCAAAGGGCCGTGGAAATGCCAGTGACGAACACATTCGGGTCGTAGGTCGGTGCTGACCCGATACCTTTGATGTCACCATTGGTCACGTCGATCACGACGGCCGCGGCGGATTCCCCGCTTAGGCGCGCCTGAATGTAGTTCTGAAGCTTTGCGTCCACGGTCAGCTGAATGTCCGCCCCGGCAGTACCTTCGGTTCGGTCAAGTTCACGCATTATGCGCCCTGCGGCGTTCACCTCGATGCGTTTGGTACCTGCCGCGCCACGAAGTTCGCGTTCCAGCCGATTTTCCACCATGGTCTTGCCAATTTGGAAACGCGGGATTTGGAGCAGCGGATCCTGATCTTCGATCCGGCTAAGATCAAAGTCAGATACAGGTCCGACATATCCAACAACATGGGCCATATCAAAGCCTTGGGGGTAAACGCGGCTTCGGCCTAGCTCGACAGCCACACCCGGCAATGCGGGGCTATTGACCCCGACGCGGGAAATATCTTCCCATGCAATGCGTTCTGCCACAGTGACGGGCACAAACGGGCTGCGAGCCTTCAGTTCTTCGCGTGCCTTTTCCAGTCGTTCGGGGTCAAGCGCGACGATGCGATTCAAACGGGCCAAGACTTCGTCAACGTCGCCCGCGCCTTCGCGTGTCATAGTTATTGTGTAGTGCTGTTCGTTGTCCGCCAATACGACGCCGTTAATGTCAAAGATCAGACCGCGCGCTGGGGGAATTAGGCCAATGTTGATGCGGTTTTCTTCGGCCAGCATGCGAAATTCGTCGGCTTGTTCTACCTGCATCGACCCCATGCGTGCGCCAAGGATTCCGACCAATCCCAGCTGCGCCGAGCCAAGAAGCATCGCACGACGCGAAAGGCGGCGCGCGCTTTCTTCGGTTTCTTTGGGTCCGCGTTTCATATCCGCTTTCTCAAATCCTATGGCCTAATGCGTCAACCTCACCCGGTGCGGGGCGGTTCACTCCGAAAATCAGATAGGAGACAAAAACCACAACGGGATAAGACGCGATAGTAAGCAACAATTGCAGGACTGTCAGCCCAAGCGTGGCCTGTGGCACCAAAACCATCGACAAAGTGAACCCATAGATCGTTGTGATGACAATTATCGCGAGCGAAACGGTGGCCCATTCCAACCAAAAGGGTAGGGTTCGCATTGCCCGCGCGCGGCCTCGCAAAATCTCAGTCGCGATCAGAACAAGACCAGTCCACAAACCCGGCGGGCGCTGGAACAGCAGGTCCGCCAAAAGAAAGATTGCAGCAACCGCCAATGCCGGAACAAAAGACGGGCGGCGCGTGACCCATGCGACCGCCAAAAGGATCAAAAGATCGGGCATAATCCACCGCGCCGGATCAAAAAGAACTTCTGTCTCGGTGCCCGCTGTCGCGCGGGGCTGTGTGATCGGTTCAAGTGTGCTTCCGCCAAGGCTGGGTGGCACGGTTTCCAAAGGGATCAGATGGGCAAAGATGATAAACAAACCAAGCGCGACAAAAGTAATCCGGCCGATCATGCGCCGCCGTGCAAGCGTATTGTCAGCCATCACTGGACTCCGCTGTTAGATCGGCGTCAGGATCATCAGGTGCAAGCTGTGGTTGTTGGGTCGGGGCCAAAAGTGTTCCAGCCTCTTGGATACGAACCGTCGGTTGGCTGCGCAAAACCCGCAGAAATTCAAGACGTTCCAGATCCGCAGACAGCCTTGCGCGCATCCGCCCGTCCGTGCCGCGCGCAAGCTGTCCAACCAGCAAATCAGCAGGAAACACACCGCCGTCACCGGATGTGACGACCCGGTCCCCCGGTTTGACAAGATCTGGGTCTTCGATGAATTGCAGCAACGGATTAACGGTATTGTCACCGCCAAGAATGGCACGTTGACCAGAGGGTTGGATCGTTACAGGGATCAGGCTGGACGTGTCAGTGACAAGGATCACGCGCGACGTTTCTTCACCGACCCCAGAAATCCGCCCCACCAAACCGATGCCATCCATTGCGGGCCAGCCGTCGAGGATACCATCACGCGCGCCCACGTTTAACAGTACCGATTGACGAAACGGTGATCCAGAATCCGCCAACACCACACCGGTGATCCGTGTCAATTGCGGATCAAGTTGCACATTGATCAAATCACGTAAACGCGCATTTTCCTGATCCAATTGAATCGCCGCTTCGCGCCAGCTTTTCATGTCCTGCAATTCACGACGTAAATCGACGTTTTGCTGGGCTAGCCTTTGGTAAGACTGAAAATCGGCAAGAAGGTTGGCAATTCCGGTGACAGGGGCCATCGCCCAATCGAAACTCGGCACCACGCGGTCAATCACCATCATGCGGAACCGTTCGACGCGCGGATTGTCTATGCGCCAGATCAGGAACATCCCAAGCATCGACAACACCAACACCCCAACAAGCAAGCGCCTGACAGGGCTTACAAAATCATCGGCTTGGTGTCTGTCTCGGGCCATGGTTTGCCCCTAATGAACTTAGCTGTCGTAGTCGATAACGTGACGCAATTGCGTTTCGTATTCCAGTGCTTTGCCGGTTCCAAGCGCCACGCAGTTCAGGCTTTCGTCTGCGACAGAAATCGCAAGGCCGGTTTGTTCGCGTAAAGCCAGATCAAGTTCACCCAGCAGTGCGCCTCCGCCGGTGAGCATTACGCCACGGTCGACAATGTCGGCCGCAAGGTCTGGCGGTGTTGCCTCAAGCGCGGTCATAACGGCTTCGCAGATCTGCTGAACTGGTTCGGCAAGGGCTTCGGCGACTTGCGCCTGGCTGATTTCCGTTTCCTTCGGGACCCCGTTGAGCAAATCACGCCCACGAATTTGCATGGATTGGCCGCGGCCGTCGTCAGGCATGCGCGCTGTCCCGATGGATGTCTTGATCCGTTCGGCGGTAGATTCCCCGATCAGAAGATTATGTTGGCGACGCAGATAGCTGATGATTGCTTCATCCATTCGGTCGCCCCCGACGCGCACCGACCGCGCATAGACGATATCACCGAGCGACAAAACAGCGACCTCTGTCGTACCGCCGCCAATGTCCACCACCATGTTTCCGGTTGGATCGGTGATGGGCATACCTGCGCCGATTGCCGCAGCGATGGGTTCAGCTATCAATCCTGCGCGGCGGGCACCGGCGGACAAAACAGATTGCCGGATTGCGCGTTTTTCCACCGGAGTGGCGCCGTGCGGGACACAAACGATGATCTTGGGTTTCGAAAATGTAGATCGCTTATGCACTTTGCGGATGAAGTGTTTGATCATTTCTTCCGCGGTGTCAAAATCTGCGATAACGCCCTCGCGCATGGGGCGGATGGCCTCAATGCTGCCTGGTGTGCGGCCCAACATCAGCTTGGCGTCTTCGCCCACGGCCAGCACTTTTTTGACGCCTTCTTTCATATGGTAGGCGACGACGGACGGCTCAGACAATACCACACCTTTGCCTTTAACGTAGACCAGCGTGTTTGCTGTCCCGAGGTCGATTGCCATATCTGACGAAAAGAGGCTGCCAAGTCCAAACATTGTCGAGTCGTTCCCATAGAGTACGCGCCGGCGACTCCCCTGCGAAGGCCAGCTTCGGGGTATATAGGGCCCTAAGCGATTGGGGGGAAGGGGCCAGAACGAAGTCTTGGCGCGATGCCGCCTGTGCCCTACATCAGAACATGAAGGCGTAGCTGCCACCCGCTTGGGTGTTTCGACGTATTGATTAGATCGAAAGACAGGACATGCATAAAATTCAAACACTTGGCGTCCACCATGTTACATTGACGGGCGCGGATCGCCAAACAAGCATTGATTTCTGGGAAGGCGTGTTGGGCATGCCGTTTATCTTCGATCAACCCAATCTTGACGATCCAAACGAAGGCCATTTGTACTTTGATCCCGGGGATGGGCGGCTGATTACGATTTTCACCAATGAAAACCGAAGACCCGTTCATAACCGCACACCCACCGACCCCGGCTGCGTCCACCACGTCGCCTTTGAAGTGGACCGCGCGATGTTTGACCAAGTTCAGGAACGCCTAGAAACGCGGGGCGTGTCCCATTCGGGCATTAAAGATCGGGGGTTTATGTATTCGATCTATTTCAAGGACCCCTTAGGGCTTTTGATCGAACTGGCCTGCTACACTTTCATCCCGCCGCGCGGATCGTCCCACGCGGAGGTTATGTTGCAAGCCCATAAACTGCGGGTCACGGCGGGGGATCATAACATCCAGCGTCAACATCTGGCCGATGCGGCCATCATGATCACTGAAAGATCGCAATCATCACTCAGCACGGATCGCGGCCCACGCAACCCTTATAAATAAGGGCTGCGCGATTCGTTTATTCGCCAGCGTCTTTGTAGCTGACGGCCTTTTCATCATATCCGACGTCCGTTTGATCACGTCGAACGATCAAGCGGTTGAGGGCGTTTATATAAGCTTTAGCCGAGGCAACGACGGTATCGGTATCGGCTGACTGGCCCGTTGCAATGCGCCCGTCCTCTTCCATGCGCACCGAAACGGTTGCCTGTGCATCGGTACCTTCGGTGACGGCATGCACCTGATACAGTTGCAAGCGCGCACTGTGTGGGAACAATTCCTTCACGGCGTTGAATGTCGCATCGACAGGGCCGTCGCCTGTGGCGCTGGTCTTGGTTTCGACCCCACCCACCTCAAGCACCATGTCGGCCTGATTTGTAACGTCCATGCCGCAAACGACGTGAAGCCCTGTCAGTTTCAAATGATCATCTTCTGCATCGTTCTGGCGGATCAATGCGATCAGATCGTCATCAAAGACTTCTTTTTTCCGATCGGCCAGATCTTTGAAGCGCACGAAAACGTCCTTGAGTTCGTTGTCGCCCATTTCATAGCCGAGCTTTTCTAACTTATCGCGCAGCGCCGCACGGCCCGAGTGTTTGCCCAACGGCAAGGACGTGCCGGACAGCCCAACATCTTCGGGTTTCATGACCTCAAACGTCTCGCGGTTCTTAAGCATGCCGTCTTGGTGGATACCGCTTTCATGAGCAAAGGCGTTCTTACCAACGATGGCTTTGTTGAACTGCACATTGAAGCCGGACACAGCGGCGACGCGGCGCGATATGTTCATGATTTTGCGCGTGTCGACACGGGTTTCAAAAGGCATGACATCGCGACGCACCTTCATGGCCATGACGACCTCTTCTAACGCAGTGTTGCCTGCGCGTTCACCCAAACCGTTGATTGTACATTCAATTTGGCGCGCTCCGCCTGCGACGGCGGCCAGTGAATTCGCAGTCGCCATGCCAAGATCGTTGTGACAATGGGTTGAGAAAATCACCGTATCTGCGCCATCTACTTCGGCGATCAGACGTTTGATCAGGTCGGCGGATTCTACCGGTTCCGTGTAGCCAACAGTATCGGGAATGTTGATCGTGCTGGCACCCGCCTTGATCGCGATGTCGACCGTGCGTTTCAGGAAATCCCATTCCGTACGTGTTGCATCCATGCTGGACCACTGCACATTGTCACACAGGTTGCGTGCATGGGTCACGCAATCGTGGATGCGTTCGGCCATCTGATCCATATCGAGGTTTGGGATCGCACGGTGCAACGGGGAGGTCCCGATAAAAGTATGAATGCGGGGTTTGGCGCTGTGTTTGACAGCGTCCCAGCAGCGGTCGATGTCCTTGAAATTGGCGCGGCTCAGGCCGCAAATTTGGGCGTCTTTGCTGCGTTTTGCAATCTCACTCACAGCGTTGAAATCGCCCTCGGATGCGATTGGGAATCCGGCTTCGATGATATCGACACCCATCTCATCCAGCATTTCCGCAATTTCCAGTTTTTCCATGTGGGTCATGGTCGCGCCAGGGGACTGCTCACCATCGCGCAGCGTCGTGTCAAAGATCAGAACTTGATCGGTCATTTTAATATTTCCTTGTTTTCCTTAGTATTTCTTGGCGCGTCGAACCCTCTGAGCGGTCGCGCCGAAAGGCACGCTCAGAGGCGGCTAAGGAGTAGGCTCAAGGTGGCCTGCATATGTGCGTTTAACAACATGGAGGTGTTGTACACGAGAGAGCGAATTTGAAAAGAGGTTTTTGTTGTTGCGTTGAAAGGGTGCGGCCCCGTCTGGGCGTGCTTAACTTTGGAAAGAAACACGAACGTGGTGGACGCAATGCATCCTTGGTCTAGATCGATGTCTATGAAAAATGCATTGATTATCGGCGCGACAGGCGGGATCGGGGCGGCTGTTCACGCCGAGCTTGTGCGACGTGGAATTACAGTTACGGGCTTGGCCCGCAGAGACGGTTTGGATGTAACCAACCCTGCGTCCGTAGAACATGTTTTGGGTGGTTTAACGGGGTCTTTCGATCTCATATTTATAGCGATTGGAACACTCGCCGCAGGGGGCGCGCCGGAAAAATCGCTTGCCGCAATTGAGGCTAACCAGATGGCGCGGGTCATCGCCACGAATACGATTGGGCCCGCGTTGATTTTGCGCCATTGCGAACGTTTGTTGCCTCGCGACGGGCGGTCTGTTGTTGGTGTCCTGTCAGCGCGGGTTGGATCAATTGGCGACAATAAGATTGGCGGTTGGCATTCCTATCGTGCATCCAAGGCGGCGTTGAACCAGATCGTTCATGGGGCGGCGATTGAAATTGGCCGCAAACGACGCGATGCAGTGATTGTCGCCCTGCACCCGGGCACCGTGGCGACATCATTCACCAAAGGGTATCCGACCCACAAAAAGGCAACGCCTGCCCAAGCGGCGGAAAATTTATGTAATGTTATGGTTGGGTTGGAGGCTTCACAGACGGGTGGATTTTTCGATTACGCAGGGGATGTTGTTCCATGGTAAAGCTGGTCTTGATCCTTGGGGATCAATTATCCGAAAGCCTTTCAGCCCTGAAAGAGGCAGACAAATCCCGCGACGTTGTGGTGATGGCAGAGGTTATGGGAGAGGCGGAGTATGTGCCGCATCACCCCAAAAAGGTTGCTTTCATATTCGCGTCAATGCGTAAATTTGCGGCGTTGCTGCAAAAGGAGGGGTGGACGGTTGCGTACACCAAACTGGATGATTCAGAAAATGCAGGAACGATTTCTGGTGAACTGCTGCGTAGATCACAGGCCTACGAAACCGACGAAGTCATCGCAACCGAAGCCGGAGAGTGGCGCGTTATCAATGCGTTAAACGTTCTTCCCCTAAAGGTGCGCGTTTTGCCTGATGATCGTTTTATCGCAACACATGCGGAATTCGAAGAATGGGCCGACGGGCGCAAGGCGCTACGGATGGAATATTTCTACCGCGAAATGCGTCGCAAGACAGGCCTAATGATGGACGGGGAGTCACCCGCCGGCGGGAAGTGGAATTTCGATCATGATAACCGCAAACCGGCACCGGGATCGGTGGATTATTCCGGTCCAATGCGGTTTCAGCCTGATGATATCGTGCGCGACGTTCTTGCCCTGGTTCACGAGAAATTTTCAGGCAATTTTGGTGAATTGGTTGATTTCTGGTTCGCGACTGACCGACAGCAAGCACGCCAACATTTGGCCCATTGGATCAAGGGCGGTTTGCCCAAATTCGGCGATTTTCAAGACGCTATGATGGACGACGAAGCGTTTTTGTATCACGGCTTTGTCGGGCTTTATATCAATGCGGGATTGCTTGATCCGCTTGAGGTCTGCCAAGCTGTCGAAGATGCATGGAAACGTGGACATGCGCCCATCAATGCCGCCGAAGGATTTATCCGCCAAATCATTGGCTGGCGCGAGTATGTTCGCGGAATATATTTCCGAGAAGGGCCCAGTTATTCGGACCGTAACGCCCTGAATCATAAACGGAATTTGCCACCCTTGTTTTGGGGTGAAAGGACGTGGATGAAATGTCTGGATCAGGCGGTGACGCAGACTCGCGATCAGGCCTATGCCCATCATATTCAGCGCCTTATGGTGACCGGGAATTTCGCTTTGTTGATTGGGGTCGAGCCGCGGCAAATCCACGAATGGTATTTGGCGGTTTATGTGGATGCGTTTGAGTGGGTCGAGGCCCCGAATGTGATCGGGATGTCGCAGTTTGCTGATGGCGGGATTATTGCGTCAAAGCCTTACATTTCATCGGGAAATTACATCGATAAAATGTCGGATTACTGTCGTGGATGCAGCTACAAGGTGAAAGATAAGACAGGACCAGATGCCTGCCCGTTCAACTTGTTGTACTGGCATTTCTTGGATCGTCACCGTGCCGCGTTTACCAACAACCACCGGATGGGAAATATGTACCGCGTCTGGGACAAGATGGACGCCGAAAAGCGCCGCACAGTGTTGGCGCAGGCGGATGCGTTTTTGGCCAAACTTGATGCGGGTGAAACGGTGTGACAGCTGTACGCAAGCCATACACATCGCGTACACAGCCCTTATGTACACATTTCGCCAGCTAAACCCCGGGGATGACGCGCTTGCGCAGGCACTTGATGTGATGCGCGTTGCCTTCGCAGGAATGGACGGGCGGATCGATCCACCGTCGTCTATTACAACACTGACCTTGGAGGGGCTTGATGAAACCGCCGCGACGTCAGAAGTTTGGGTGACAGGGGACCCAGTTGTTGGCACCGTTATTCTGAGCCCGAAGCGGCACGTTCTTTATGTTGGCAAACTGGCGGTTCGTGACCGGCGCAAAGGCGTCGGTGCCGGGCTGATGCACCTTGCACAGGAACGCGCGGCTGCGTTGGGGTTCGGGTGGTTGGAGCTGCAAAGTCGGGTTGAACTGGTTGAGGTTCACGCAGTGTTTAAACGACTGGGATTTCACGAAGTTGCGCGCACGACCCATACCGGTTTTTCGCGCCCGACATCTATCGTGTTTCGCAAAGCCGTTTCTTAGGGGCGTTTTGCAACCATGTCGATTTCAACCAATGCACCGACGGCAAGACCCGTGACACCAATACAGGTTCGCGCGGGCAGTTTTCCTGTTTCGAAATAGGATTGATACACCTCATTCATGGCGGCATAGTCGCGTTCGAATTCGGTGATATAGACCCGCGCTTGGGCGACATTTGCGAGGGTCAGGCCCATCCCGTCTAGCACGATGATGAGGTTATCCATCACCCGTCTTGTTTGCGCTTCAATACCGTCTGGCAAGGGGCGGTTCGGGTCATCGGGCCATGTTGGCATCTGGCCTGTCAAAAACACCCAACCGTCAATTTCTGAGGCATGGGAAAACGTGGCGACAGGCTGTGGCGCCTCGTCAATCATGTGAAATGTTGGCAAAGGCATGTTGGATCCTATCCCGGCATCAAAAGCGTGGATTATTGCGTTTCAGTTTCTTCTGTCGCGATGCCGTCAGTTGCGGGCGTTCCAGCGTTCTGCGTAACAAGTGCGCCGTCTTGCCATTCTCCGCTGGCTTCTTGGCCATTGGTTGCATAGGTCATCGTGCCCACGCCCTGACGACGCCCCGACCTGAAGTTGCCCGAATAAACATCGCCGTTTGTGTATGTCGCAACGCCAAGGCCACTGATTTCGCCGTCGACCCATTGGCCTTCGTAGGTGAACCCGTCGGCCATCGTGATTTTGCCAGCGCCATTGCGCTGACCGGCCGTGAATTCGCCTTCGTATACGGTGCCGTCTGCATATGTCGCGGTCCCGAAACCTTCGCGCTGGCCGTCGGCCCATGTGCCAATATAGGTATAGCCATCCGCATAGCGCATCGTGCCTTGGCCGTGGTTTTTCGCGTTCAGAAATTCGCCTTCGTAGACAAGCCCATTGGCATAGGTCGCAATACCCCCGCCGTTGA
Organism: uncultured Octadecabacter sp.; assembly: GCA_964406585.1. GTDB lineage: Bacteria > Pseudomonadota > Alphaproteobacteria > Rhodobacterales > Rhodobacteraceae > Octadecabacter. Next base: position 27,302 of record CAYOSK010000013.1, read on the forward strand.
TGACACCCGCGCTCCATGCGCCTTCGTAGGTTGATCCATCCGGATACGTGATTTTTCCGGTCCCGTCGGCCAGATCGTCTTTGAAGGTGCCGATGTATGTGGACCCGTCTGGGTAGGTGACCTCGCCTGTGCCCTCAATCTGCCCTTCGGACCATTCCCCCGCATAGCGGTATCCGTCCGCGCCGGTAAAAGACCCGGTTCCATCGCGCAGATCATTGACGAAGTCGCCGGCATAGACATCGCCATTGGCATAAGTCACCGTACCTGAACCGTCGCGTTTTCCGGCGACAAGATCGCCTTCGTAGATATCACCATTGGGCTGAATGAGCCGGCCCGTGCCTTCAATCTGGCCCGCGCGCCACGTTCCTTCGTAGATGAGGCCATCGGGCATGGTAAGTTTGCCAACACCTTCGCGTTCGCCATCTGCCAATGTCCCCAGATAGATCGCGCCATCGGGATAGGTAATAGACCCTTCGCCTTCTTTGACACCATTTATCCACGGACCTTCGTAGATATAGCCACCTGGGCTGCGCATGGTGCCTTGGCCGTGGTGCATCGCGTTTCTGAAGTCGCCTTCATAGACGACGCCATTGGCATAGCGCGCAATGCCGCGTCCGGTGATTTTACCGTCCAGCCAATCGCCTTCGTAGGTTCCGCCGTCTGCAAAGTTGATTACGCCGAAGCCTTCGGGTTTTCCAGCGGCGAACTGGCCTTCATAAATGGATCCGTTGGGGAACTGCGCTGTGCCTTGGCCGCGAATCTCTCCCTCGAACCATTCGCCTGTGTATTGATAGCCATTCGGCAAGGTATAGGTGCCTTGCCCGTGTTGCAGCCCGTTCAGGAACTGGCCTTCGTAGATGCCGCCATCATCATATTGTTTGGTTTGCACAGACTGCGCGAGTGCAGGTGTGGCCATCATTAGGGCGGCGATCAGGTGAGGCGTAAAGCGCATCATGGAGCGTGGTCTTTCGTTCTGGATTTAACAAAGAATAGGTGGAAGGGCGCGCCATGACAACGGCGCATTAACACCTTCGGCTTCCCCTTGCCGCTGCATCGGACTAAATGGAGGGGACGTGCAGGAAAGGCCATGACATGACCAACCGTTTTCGCCTGACAATGGCGCAGCTGAACCCCGTGGTGGGTGACATAGAAGGCAATGCAAAAAAGGCCCGTGACGCGTGGGATCAGGCGCGCGCTGAGGGCGCTGATATGGTCATGCTGCCCGAGATGTTCTTGGTCGGCTATCAAACGCAAGACTTGATCATCAAGCCGAGCTTTGAGGCGGCGGCAATGGCCGCGTTGGATCGACTCGCAGTGGATTGCGCTGAGGGTCCGATGATGGGGATCGGTGGGCCACTGCGGGAAGGTGATAAGCTCCGCAATGCCTATTTTGTGCTAAAAGGCGGGGTCGTGCATGCAACGACGCGCAAGTATTTCCTTCCGAATTTCAATGTGTTCGACGAAGTGCGGCTGTTTAGTCGTGCGGATATGCAAGGACCTTGGGATGCGGGTGATTTGCGGATCGGGACCCCAATTTGTGAAGATGCGTGGTACCCTGATGTCTGTGAAGCAATGGTAGAAAGCGGGGCGGATTTGCTGCTTGTGCCAAATGGCAGCCCTTATTTTCGCAACAAGACCGATATCCGATTGAACACGATGGTCGCTCGGGTGACTGAAAATGATGTGCCGATCGTGTATTTGAACATGGTCGGTGGGCAGGATGACCAAGTGTTTGACGGGGGGTCCTTTGTGTTGAACCGCCACGGGGCGTTGGCGGTTCAGTTGCCGTGGTTTGAGGACGCTGTTGCAACTGTCGATTTTGTGAACGACGGGAACGGGTGGGTCGCGCAAGACGGTGAAAAGGCCATCTTGCCGGATGCGTTGGAAACGGATTACGCGGCAATGGTTTTGGGATTGCGCGATTACATGGCGAAAACTGGGTTCAAAAAGGTTCTGTTGGGACTGTCTGGCGGTGTCGATTCTGCCATCGTCGCAGCCATTGCTGCGGATGCGTTGGGCCCTGAAAATGTCCGCTGCGTGATGTTGCCGTCTGAATATACGTCCGATGCATCGTTGAGCGATGCAAAAGCGGCAGCCACGGCGCTGGGTGTGCGATACGACATTGTCCCCATTGGTCCGACGCGCGCAGCCGTCACAGATACTTTGGCACCGCTGTTTGAAGGTTTGGACGACGGGTTGACTGAAGAGAACATTCAGTCGCGTATTCGCGGGCTATTGTTGATGGCGCAATCCAACAAGTTTGGCGAAATGTTGCTGACCACCGGCAATAAATCCGAAGTCGCGGTGGGCTATGCTACGATCTACGGAGATATGGCAGGTGGATATAATCCTATCAAAGATTTGTATAAAACGCGGGTATTTGATATTTGTCGCTGGCGAAACGCCAACCATCGCACGTGGATGAAAGCGCCTGAGGGCGAAATGATCCCTGTCGCGATTATTGATAAACCGCCGTCGGCGGAACTGCGCGATGATCAAAAAGACAGTGACAGCTTGCCGGAATATGATGTGTTGGACGCAATTTTGACCATGCTGGTCGATGAAGAAGCAAGTGTCGCGCGCTGTGTGGAAGCTGGGTTTGATCGCGACGTCGTAAAGCGGGTGGAACACCTTCTTTACATAAGTGAATACAAGCGGTTCCAATCAGCGCCTGGCCCGCGTTTGTCGCGTGCAGCGTTCTGGTTGGATCGTAGATATCCGATTGTGAACGGGTGGCGCGACAACGGCTAAGGGCCGGGGTGACGCGCGCGCAAGCGCGACGCCCCACCCACCGTCCCTTATAAATTGGTCAAATATGTGCTAGGTTTGATGCATTATAAGGAGATCCGGCATGTCCGACGCAACCCAAGAAAATGCAGCCGCCGTTCAATCGTTTCTTGAAACTGTGGAACATCCTGTGCGCCATGCGGATGCGCTGGCGTTGGATGAGATGTTTCGCCGGATCACTGGGTGGGGGCCAAAAATGTGGGGCCCTACGATTATCGGATATGGATCATACGATTATACGTATGAAACCGGCCATTCGGGCACAAGCCTGGCCACAGGGTTCAGCCCGCGCAAAGCAAATCTTAGCATCTACGTTATGCCGGGATATGCGACCTTTGGTGATATTCTGAACCGCCTTGGCAAGCACAAGATGGGCAAAGCCTGTTTATATATCAACAAACTAGCTGATATTGATATTATGGTTTTGGAAGAGTTGGTTCGCGCCGGTCTGGATGATTTGGCAACGCGTTGGACGATCAGCGAAACCTGAGGGTTGGTGTTGCCAAGGATTGCGTCCAATATGGACATTGTCGCGTGGCTGTGACAGGTGGCCATCACGCCAATTAGACTGGAATTCCTTACATGACGACGACCCGCTTTGCCCCATCGCCCACCGGTTACTTGCACATCGGCAACCTGCGGGCTGCGCTGTTTAACTATGCGATTGCGCGCCAAACCGACGGGGTTTTCGTGCTGCGCATTGATGACACCGATGCGGAGCGGTCCAAGCAGGAATTCATCGATGGAATCATGGAAGATCTAACGTGGTTGGGGCTGACATGGGACCGTATCGAATACCAATCCAAACGCATGGCGCGTTACGCTGAGGCCAAGCAGCGTTTGATTGACATGGGGCGGTTATATGAGTGTTTTGAAACACCGGTTGAACTGGACCTGAAACGCAAAAAGCAGCTGAACATGGGCAAGCCGCCTGTCTATGACCGCGCTGCTTTGGCGTTATCTGAAAGCGAAAAAGATGCCCTTCGTGCTGAGCGGGGCGGATCGCACTGGCGGTTCAAGCTGGATCATGCACGGATCGAGTGGACGGACGGGATCATTGGCGACATTTCAATTGATGCGTCTTCCGTAAGCGATCCTGTTCTATTTAAGAATGACGGACAGATTTTGTATACCTTGGCGTCTGTTGTTGATGACACTGAAATGGGGATCACACATGTTGTTCGTGGGTCTGACCATGTCACGAATACGGCGACCCAAATTCAAATGATCGAAGCGCTTGATGGGGCCGTACCAACGTTTGCGCACCATTCGTTGTTGACCGGACCGCAGGGTGAAGCGTTGTCAAAGCGTCTTGGGACTTTGTCTTTGCGCGATTTGCGCAAATCCGGTGTTGCCCCGATGGCCATTTTGTCGCTTATGGCGCGGCTTGGATCGTCCGATCCGGTTGAGCTGCGCGAGAATGTGGACGAGATTGTCGCCGGGTTCGATTTGTCGAAATTTGGATCGGCCCCGACGAAATTTGACGCGGATGATTTGAATCCGTTGACCGCGCGCTGGTTGGCGGCGCGCCCATATAACGAGGTTGCGGATGCGGTTGCAGCACTGGGTGTTCCCGCTGAATTGGGCGAGCGGTTCTGGTCGGTTGTGCGGGAAAATATCAGTTCCATCGATGAAATGGGCGACTGGTGGGCCGTGTTTCGCGATGGGGCTGCGCCAAAAATTGAAAGCGACGATGTAGAATTTGTTCCGCAGGCCTTGGCGCTACTCGGCGATCCTCCCTATGCAGATGAGACTTGGGCGACGTGGACGTCGGCGGTCAAGGATGCGACAGGGCGCAAGGGCAAGGGTCTGTTTATGCCGCTTCGCCATGCCGTGACGGGGCGCACACGAGGCCCTGAAATGGCGGATGTCATGCCGCTGCTACAAGTCAAGCCACGCGGTTGATGGCGGGCGCGGCTTCACATCAGCAGGCCGCGTTCCTGACAGGGTCATTGATGCGCCACATCACGGTAATGGCGTTAACATCATCAGTCGGGTTGATGGCGGTGTTTTTTGTCGATTTTATCGACATGATTTTCATTTCCATGCTTGGAAAGGCTGAACTGGCTGCCGCTGTTGGGTATGCGGGCGCGATCCTGTTTTTCACCAGTTCTTTCGGGATTGGCATGGCCATTGCGGGTGGTGCATTGGTGGCGCGCGCGCTGGGCGAAGGCGACGAAGAACGCGCGCGGCGTCAGGCGACAAATGTATTGATTTTCGGCGCAGTTTTCGGTGCCGTGTTTGCGGGTATCGTTTGGGTAAACTTGGCAACGATTGTCGGTTGGGTCGGGGCGTCGGGCGCAACGGCAGGATTGGCGATATCATACCTAAGCATTATCATTCCGTCGCTGCCGCTATTGTTATTGGGGATGGTGGGGGGCGCAATTTTACGCGCGCACGGGGATGCGCGTCGTTCCATGATGGCGACTATTGTCGGCGCGATGGTTAACGCCTTTCTCGACCCTATTTTGATTTTCGGATTTGGCATGGAATTGCAGGGCGCAGCCTGGGCGAGTGTGGCAGCACGTTTCGCTATTGGTGTCACGGCATTGGTTCCAATTGTTCGCTATTACGGTGGCTTTGGGCGGCCAAGTTTGGCAAATATGCTGCCGGATCTTCGCCCTGTCATGGTGATCGCGTTTCCAGCGATCTTGACCCAGTTGGCCACGCCGATCGGGCAGGCCTATGTGACCCGCACAATGGCGCAGTTCGGCGAAGATGCGGTGGCGGGTATGGCCATTGTCGGGCGATTGACACCTGTTGGATTTGCCGTCGTTTTCGCGTTGTCTGGTGCAATTGGCCCAATTATCGGACAGAACTTTGGGGCGGGCAAAAACGATCGTGTCCGATTGGCGTTTCGCGAAGGTTTGGTTTTCACGGCGGCCGTCGTCGTGATCGTATCCGCCGTGTTGTTTGCGCTGCGTCCGTTGTTGGTGATGCTGTTCCAACTGGATGGCCAAGCGTTAACGCTTGTCTTTTTGTTTGCGGGCCCGCTGAGCCTGATGTGGTTCTTTAACGGGATGATTTTCGTGTCCAATGCGGCGTGTAACAATATGGGGCATCCGTTTTATTCGACGTTGGTGAATTGGGGCCGCCATACGATTGGCACCATCCCATTCGTGCTGGTATTTTCCGCCTGGTTAGGGGCCAGTGGTGTGTTGATCGGACA
>CAYOSK010000014.1:0-32362 GCA_964406585.1 uncultured Octadecabacter sp.
TCACGATCAAGACGCTGATCTCTCACCCAATGGAATCCGGTCAGCGCAAAGACAGTGACGGCAACATTATTCCACGGTCCATCATCAATCGCTTCACCTGTGATTTTAACGGCGAAAACGTCATTGATGTGACGATGGAACCGGCGATTTCGACCAACCCTTTCATGGAATTCCAAGCGGTTGTTCCCGAAAGCGGCACGTTCGAATTCACTTGGTACGATGACGATGGTGACATCTACACGGACACCAAAGACATCGCCGTAAGTTAATCAAGCGTCCGGGGAGGGGCCACGATGAAAACAACACTTCTGACAACAGGCATCGCATGTCTAGCACTGGTTGCGCCGTTTGGGTTGGCCTATGCGGATGAAGATGCGGATCTCGTGATCAATGGTGAGATTGAGATTACGGTTCGTGCGCCTGCGCCGGATCATCTTGAAAACCTTGATGATATTTTCTCGGGTTGGGTCTATCGTTCTACCGAAACACAGGCGTTTCAGATGGATGATTTCGAAAACCCCGGGATGATCTTCGTCGATTCGGGTCACGATTCATGGAACACTGTTGAAGGTGAAGCAGGGGAATCCTGCGCAAGCTGTCACGGTGCTGCGGAAGATATGGCCGGTGTCAGTGCGACATACCCCAAATGGAATGAAGGCGCGGGCGAAGTCCGGACCCTCACGATGCAGGTAAATGCCTGTCGGACCGAGCAGATGGGTGCAGAAGAATGGGCTTATGATAAGTCTGATCTTTTGAATATGACCGCGCTGTTGGCGTCTGTTTCACGCGGTATGCCGGTTGATGTTGCCATTGATGGGCCTGCGGCGGAAACGTGGGAATTGGGACGCGAGTTGTACTACACGCGGACAGGGCAATTGGAATTGTCTTGTGCGAATTGTCACGAAGACAACTACGGCAACAACATCCGTGCTGATCACCTGAGCCAGGGCCAGATCAACGGGTTCCCGACATATCGTTTGAAAAACGCACGTTTGAATGGTGTACATTCGCGGTTCCGTGGATGTGTGCGGGATACGCGCGCAGAAACATATTCTGTGGGCAGCCCCGAATTCGTAGCGCTTGAACTGTATGTCATGTCGCGCGGCAACGGATTGTCGGTCGAAGGTCCATCCGTCAGAAATTAAATCTAATGTAAGGCCGCGGCGCGATAGCGTGCGCGGCCTTCTTATAGCCAAATACATTCAGCATTACGAATACGTTTGCTGAAAAGGGAACATAGAAATGATTTCAAGGCGCGATTTTTTGCAGGCCAGCATGGCCGCATCTGCCATCTACGGTGCTTCTGGTTTCGGCGAGTGGGGCAAACTGGCTGCGCAGCAGCGCCTGACCCAAGATGATTTGCTGGGGTTTGATACCTTTGGCAACGTGTCTTTGATCCATGTCACCGACATACATGCACAGCTAAAGCCCATCTATTTTCGCGAACCCGAAATAAACCTTGGCGTTGGAAGCAATCGTGGCGCGGTTCCCCACATCACCGGTGCGGATTTCCGCAAAGCCTATGGGATTGAAGATGGAAGCGCATCTCACTACGCGCTGAGCTATAATGATTTTTCCGCGCTCGCGCAGGGATACGGCAAGATGGGCGGCATGGACCGTGTGGCCACTGTCGTAAATTCTATCCGCGCGGCGCGTCCAGATGCACTGCTTCTGGATGGTGGTGATACATGGCATGGGTCCTATACATGTTATCATACTCAGGGGCAGGACGTTGTGAACGTCATGAACACGCTGAAGCCCGACGCGATGACGTTCCACTGGGAATTCACGCTCGGGTCTGGACGTGTGCGCGATATCGTTAACGATTTGCCGTTCGCCGCATTGGGCCAGAACATTTTTGATTCCGAATGGGATGAACCGTCAGAGGATTTCGCCCCTTATAAGTTCTTTGAACGCGGTGGTGTTAAGATTGCAGTGATCGGGCAGGCTTTCCCGTACATGCCAATCGCTAATCCGGGTTGGATGTTCCCAGAGTATTCGTTCGGAATCCGCGATCAACGCATGCAGGAAATGGTCGATGAGGTCCGCGCTGCTGGCGCTGAATTGGTCGTGTGTTTGTCCCACAACGGGTTTGATGTGGACAAAGCGATGGCGAGCCGCGTGAGCGGGATTGACGTGATCCTTGCCGGTCACACCCATGATGCGTTGCCAGAACCTGTCCTGATTGGGGACACCATCATTATTGCGTCCGGATCCAACGGAAAATTCGTCAGCCGCGTTGATCTTGATGTGCGTGATGGGAAAATGATGGGTTTTCGGCATAAGCTGATCCCGGTTTTCAGCGACGTGATCGAACCTGACGCCGAAGTTACAGCCGTGATTGACGAACAGCGCGCCCCGTACGAAGCAGAGCTGTCCGAAGTGTTGGGCAAAACCGCCGATGACACGACCCTGTATCGCCGTGGAAATTTTAACGGGTCTTGGGATGATCTGATTTGCGAAGCGTTGATTCAAGAACGCGAATCCGACATCGCAATGTCGCCCGGTGTGCGCTGGGGGCCAAGTATTCTGCCTGGGCAGGACATCACCCGCGAAGATCTTTGGAATGTGACGTCTATGACGTATCCAAATGCGTACCGCACTGAAATGACAGGTGAATTCATTCACACCATCATGGAAGACGTGGCCGATAACCTGTTCAATGAAGACCCTTATTACCAACAAGGCGGGGACATGGTCCGCGTCGGTGGCATGGGCTACCGCATCGACATCAACAAGCCGATTGGCGAACGGGTCAGCAACCTGACGTTGCTAAAAACAGGCGAGGCAATTGATCCGTCCAAGACTTACGTCGTCGCCGGTTGGGCGTCCGTGAACGAAGGAACCGAAGGCCCGCCCATTTGGGACGTGGTTGAAAATTACATCAAACGTGAGGGCACCGTCAGCGTGGCGCCCAACACCAGTGTCGACGTCGTCGGCGCCTAAAGGAGAACACTAGAAATGGATGAATTTGCAAAAACATCCCGTCGCGCGTTTTTGCGTGGCAGTGCCGCGGTTGCCGCTGGCACGGTCGCAGGGGGGGCTGTGGCGCAGGGTACCCCAGACCCAAAGATTACCGAACTTCAGGATTGGGCGTCTTATCTGGGTGTCGGCGTTGACGAAGTGCCCTACGGGCTGCCGATCAAGTTTGAAACGGACGTGGTGCGCCGCAATGTTCCTTGGCTAACAGCATCGCCAATCAGTTCGATCAACTTCACACCGATCCATGCCCTAGACGGGACGATCACACCACAAGGGTGCGCGTTTGAACGTCACCATTCCGGTGCAATCGAACTCACGAAAGATGATTATCGTTTGATGATCAATGGGTTGGTTGATCGCCCATTGGTGTTTAGTTACGCTGATCTTGAACGTTTGCCCCGTGAAAATCACGTGTATTTCTGCGAATGTGCGGCGAACACGGGCATGGAATGGGCTGGATCTCAGCTGAACGGTGCCCAGTTCACGCACGGTATGATCCACAATATGGAATACACAGGCGTCCCGCTGCGCACATTGCTGGCCGAAGCTGGCCTTGATGCGGCTGGTGATCTGTCCGACAAATGGGTGTACGTGGAAGGCGCGGATGCGTCCTCCAACGGGCGTTCGATCCCGATGGAAAAGGCGCTTGACGACGTTCTTGTCGCGTTCAAGGCCAACGGCGAAGCCCTACGGATGGAACATGGGTATCCTGTCCGTTTGGTTGTGCCCGGTTGGGAAGGCAACATGTGGATCAAGTGGATCCGCCGCATCGAGGTCACAGACGCCGCCGTTGAAAGCCGTGAAGAAACGTCCAAGTACACGGACGTTTATGAAAACGGGACTGCGCGCAAATGGACGTGGGTTATGGATGCGAAATCCGTCATCACATCCCCAAGCCCACAAATGCCAATTACGCATGGCACGGGTCCGTTGGTGATTTCTGGTTTGGCATGGTCCGGCCACGGAAAAATCACGCGCGTGGATGTGTCTGTCGATGGTGGCATGACATGGCAAACGGCACGTTTGGGCAAGCAGGGCGACACCAAGGCGCTGACACGTTTCTATCTTGATACAAATTGGGACGGCTCACCAATGCTGCTGCAAGCCCGCGCAATGGATGAAACCGGTTACGTCCAACCAACCAAAGAACAGCTCCGCGAAATGCGCGGCGAAAATGCTGTCTACCACAACAACTGCATCCAGACATGGTTTGTGAACGAAGAAGGGATCGCCGAGAATGTCGAAGTCTCCTAATATCCTCATCCCCGCGCTCAGTGGTACGGCCCTTGTTTTGGGCGTGGCTTATGGTGTGATGTCGCGCGACTACGGCGCGCAGGAAATCGAAGCGCTTGAAACCCGTGTTGAACAAACCACCGCCAGTGCGGCGGATGCCGTCGCCAAGGCGCGGGATGCTGACGCGGAAATCGAACGCCTGATGATGGAACGTGACGAGTTGCAAGTCATTGCAGCTGCGGGCGGTGGTTTGACAGAACCAGCACCTGTCGTCGAAGGTACCTTTGGGCTGGGGCGTGATGCCTTGCCAGAAGAAATTGCTGCGTGGGATGTCGATGTTTTGCCGGACGGTCGCGGACTGCCCGTGGGCAGCGGTGATGTATGGACAGGCGAAGAAGTATTCGTCGAACAATGTGCATCCTGTCACGGCGACTTTGCGGAAGGATCAGGCAACTGGCCGGTTCTTGCAGGCGGCATTGGGACATTGGCGAACGAAGATCCGGTTAAGACGATCGGATCGTATTGGCCATATCTGTCAACGTCTTGGGACTACATCAATCGTTCCATGCCGTTCGGAAATGCAGGCACGCTGTCGGCGGATGATACCTATGCGATTGTTGCTTATCTTTTGTATTCCAACAATATGGTCGATGATGATTTCGTTCTAAGCAACGAAAACTTCCTTGAAGTCGAGATGCCCAACGCGGGTGGGTTTATCGTGGATGACCGCGAAGAACTTGAATACGCCCATTGGCGGGCTGAACCTTGCATGAGCGATTGTAAGGACACCGTCGAGATCACAATGCGGGCGTCGGTTCTGGATGTTACGCCTGACGAAGCCGGGGATGACACGATGATGCCAGCGATGGATCACGGTGCCATGAGCGACGGCGACGGCGAGGCAGCAGAAGGTGATGCAGAGGTCGTACAGGCCAGTGTTGATCCGGCTTTGATTGACGCGGGCAAAGGCGTGTTTCGTCAATGTCAGGCGTGTCACGAGGTTGGCCCAGATGCGTCTAACCGCAGTGGACCACAGCTGAATGGCATTTTGGGACGTACCATCGGTAGTGTTGATGGGTTCCGTTATTCCAACACGTTCAAAGATGCCGCCGAGGCGGGTGATCTTTGGACATCTGAGACACTGTCAGCGTTTTTGGCGGATCCCAGAGGCTCTATGTCGGGCACCAAGATGGCGTTCCGTGGACTAAATGATCAGGCCGATATCGATGCTGTGATTGCTTACATCCAAAGTATTGGGACGCAATGATGACATCTATACGATCCACTCTCCCGGTCGTGTTTGCGATCGCCGCCACCTTTGCCCAAGCCGAGGTTGGCGGTGATCCGGACCGCGGGGAGAGCCTATATCGGCAGTGTTCGTCTTGCCATCAGGTTGGGGCTGACGCGAAAGACCGGGTTGGGCCGCATTTGAACGGTATCTTTGATCGCGCGGCTGCGCAGTCGGACGGGTTTCGCTATTCCCCGGGGTTGCAGCGCGCTGCCACAAACGGTCTGATCTGGGATTTCGAAACACTTGACGCGTTCATTGAAGATCCGCGATCCTTGGTTAGCAATACCCGGATGAGTTATCGCGGCATGTCAGATCAGCAAGATCGCGATGATTTGCTCGCTTATTTGCGACTGTTTTCAGAAGACCCAAGCAATATTCCCGAAGCGTCGCCAACAGCTGCCGCAGTGGATCACACGCTCGCGCCAGAGATTTTGGCGATCGTCGGTGATCCGGCATATGGGGAATACCTGTCAGGCGAATGCACCGCCTGTCACCAGACCAGCGGGGCCGCCAACGGCATTCCAAGCATAACCGGCTGGCCGACCGAAGATTTTGTAATCGCAATGCATGCCTACAAGGATGAGGTCCGTCCGCATCCTGTAATGCAGATGATGGCTGGGAGGCTATCAAACGAAGAAATTGCAGCACTTGCTGCATATTTCAAAGACGTCGAATGATCGGCGCAATCAGGGAGAGAACTACATGAAATTTAATAGACGCGCCTTTATGGGCACCGCAGCAGCTGCGGCCGGCACTTTTGCCGCGCCGCTTTTGGTGCGTGCTGACGGCCACAGCAAACCTCGGGTCGTGATCGTGGGCGGGGGTGCCGGTGGTGCCACTGCTGCTCGCTACATCGCGAAAGACAGTGCCGGTGAAATCGACGTGACGCTGATCGAGCCGTCCCGCACGTATTACACCTGCTTCTTCTCGAACCTCTACTTGGGCGGTTTCCGCACAATGGACAGCTTGGGTCATTCTTATGGCACATTGGCAGCTGAGTACGGCATCAATGTTGTTCACGACTGGGCAACAGGCGTTGATCGTGACGCTAAAACTGTAGCAACCGCAGGTGGCTATTCCATCCCTTATGACCGTCTGATCCTGTCACCGGGTATCGATTTTGTAGATGGCGCTGTTCCGGGCTGGGACGTTTCAGCACAGAACGCGATGCCGCATGCCTATAAGGCCGGTTCGCAAACTGAACTGTTGCGTGCGCAGATCGAATCCATGCCACAAGGCGGTACCTATGCGATGGTTGCGCCACCAAACCCATACCGTTGCCCTCCTGGCCCATACGAGCGGGTGAGCATGGTTGCGCATATGCTGTCTGAGATTAACCCAACGGCCAAGATTCTGATCGCGGATCCGAAGGAAAAATTCTCAAAGCAGGGTTTGTTTGAAGAAGGTTGGAACGCCCACTATTCCGGTATGATTGAACGTGTTGGCCCTGATTTTGGCGCGGATAATGTTGAAGTTGATCCGGCGGCAATGACGCTGAGCATCGACGGCGACGTACAAAACGTTGACGTGTGTAACGTGATCCCAGCCATGAAGGCTGGCATGATTGCGGATGCGGCAAATATCACCGAAGGCAACTGGGCGCCTGTAAACGCTGCAGACCTGTCATCCAAGATGGATGAAAACATCCACGTTCTGGGCGATGCCTGTTCACAAGGCGATATGCCTAAGTCCGGCTTCTCGGCCAACAGCCAAGCCAAAGTCTGTGCGAACGCCGTCCGCGGTGCGCTCACAGGCTCGACTGTGTTCCCGGCACGTTTCGCCAACACATGCTGGTCACTGATCGACACCAACGACGGTGTTAAAGTTGGTGCGACCTACGAAGCCACGGACGAGAAAATCGCCAAGGTTGACGGGTTCGTATCCCAGACAGGTGAAACAGCGGACGTACGTCAGGCGACATACGAAGAATCCATCGGCTGGTACGATGGCATCACATCCGACATGTTCGGCTAAGATACATTGCGCGGCCCCGACATGTGTCGGGGCCGTGTGACACGACGGGGGGAAATCATGAAACATTTTCTGAGTGCGGTGACATTGGGCCTGATGGCAACTGTTGCCAGCGCGGATGGTTCTTCTACTGTTTATACCTTTGACGGATCCTTTGATGATGCGACATTTTCTGTAGAAAGCGCGATCATCGGAAAAGGTCTGGTGATCGATTACGTCAGCCACACTGGCGAAATGTTGAACCGGACAGGGGCCGACGTTGGCAGCGATCAAATGCTGTTCACCGACGCTGATATCTTCGTTTTTTGTTCTGCCAGCCTATCACGCGAAGTGATGGAGGCAGACCCCATGAACATCGCCTTTTGTCCCTACGGAATTTTCGTAGCCGAGCGAAATGACGAGGTGATGATTGGGTACCGCAACTACCCAGAGGGCGAGATGCAGAAGGTGCAAAGCCTTTTAGATGAGATCGTCCAAGACGCCCTCGGAGGGTGAAGTATGACTTACGATGACCTGCTCAACAGCCAGCTTGATACCCTGCGTGAGGATGGAAACTACCGTGTTTTTGCGGACCTTGAACGCAAACGCGGCGCGTTCCCACAGGCGGTGAACCGCGATGGCAGCACATCGCGGGACGTGACGATTTGGTGTTCGAATGATTACCTTGGTATGGGGCAGCATCCTGATGTTTTGGCTGCGATGCATACTGCCCTAGATACGGTCGGGGCGGGCGCAGGTGGCACGCGAAATATTTCCGGTACGACACATAATCACGTTGTTCTTGAACGGGAGCTTGCAGATTTGCATGGCAAGGACGCCGCGCTGTTGTTCACGTCTGGGTATGTGTCCAACTGGGCCGCGCTCAGTACATTGGCGGCGCGGATCCCAAATTGTTTGGTTCTCTCTGACGCCCTGAACCACGCCAGCATGATCGAAGGCATCCGCCATTCGCGCGCTGAATGTCAGCGGTTCCGCCACAATGATATTCAGCATCTCGAAGAATTGTTGGCAGCGCAACCGCTGGACCGCCCGAAATTGATCGCCTTTGAATCCGTGTATTCGATGGACGGCGACATTGGCCCGATCGAAGCGATTTGTGATCTGGCGGACAAATATAATGCGATGACCTATTTGGATGAAGTCCACGCCGTTGGCTTATACGGCCCGCGCGGCGGTGGCGTGGCAGAAGAACTGGGGGTGATGGATCGCCTCACGGTGATTGAGGGAACCCTTGGCAAGGCCTTTGGGGTCATGGGCGGCTACATCGCCGCGTCTGAAACGGTTTGTGATTTCATCCGTTCGTTTGCCAGTGGATTCATTTTTACCACCGCATTGCCACCTGCTGTGGCCGCGGGCGCAGCGGCATCGGTGCGCCATTTAAAGATCAGCGATACAGAACGGTCTGACCACCAAACCCGCGTTGCGCAGGTGCGGGCGCGTTTGGATCGTGTCGGCATTCCGCACACCGAGAACGATAGCCACATAATCCCTGTGATGGTGGGCGATCCACTGAAATGCAAATACCTGTCTGATATCTTGTTGAAAGATCACGGCATTTACATCCAACCGATCAACTACCCGACGGTTCCAAAGGGTACTGAACGGCTGCGCATTACGCCGTCGCCTGTTCACAGTCAGGCCGATATTGATCGACTTATCGATGCACTCGAAGATCTTTGGGCGCAATGTGAATTGGCCCGTCTGCCAATGGCAGCGCAGTAGGGGTCCTAAAGACCCGCTACAAAGGTATATCCGTCACCGGATGTATCGATCTGCCCAATGCCGTCCCCCGCAAAGTGGAACCCAAGAACAGGCATCTGTTCTTGAACGAGATACGAAATCAGCTGGCTGCGCGTCGCAGCACCGGTTTCCTGATCTTGGTCCGATCCCGTTTTCCAATCCGGATAGGACAGCGCGATATGATCATTGGCGATACAATCCCCAAGGATCATCATGGCATTTGCGCCTTGGCGGACTTCGAAGGCCATGTGACCAGGTGTGTGTCCAAACGTGGCACGCGCCGCGATACCGGGCAGGATTTCTTCGCCGTCATTAAACAACATGATGCTGTCTTCGATCCGCGCAAGGCGCCGCGCCGCGCCAACGGCAAACGTCGTCCGGCCTGTATCAATGGTGTCCACGGTTTCGGGGTTTGTCCAGTAATCCCATTCGGTTTGCCCCATCATATGGCGTGCATTGGGAAACAGCAGATCGTCGAAATCATCAACAAGTCCCCAAAGATGATCTGGATGGGCGTGTGTGAAAATGATGTCTGTGATGTCTTCCGCGCCTAGGCCTACATCGCCAAGTGCATCCAATAGAAACCCTGCGCTGCTCATGAATTCCGGGCCCGCGCCCACATCGACGAGGATATTACGATCGGCGGTTTGTAGCAGGGTAATGTTGCACGGCGGCGTCAAAACGTCGCCCAACCCGAACTGCTCCATAATGCCCGCGCGTTGTGTTTCCGCGATGGGTGCCATGACCATTTCCGCAGGCAACGTCAAAGACCCGTCGGACAAAGATGTTAACGTCATGTCGCCAATCGTCGTGCGGGCAAATGCCGTATGCCCAATCCCCAAACTGCCAACAGCCGTGGCAGTTGTGTATTTCAATAGCTGTCGCCGAGATAGTGTCATGCCGCGCCCTTCACGTATTCACATTGTGGAATGTGTAGCGTATTTCACCCCGCTGCGTCAAATCAAGTTGGGCAAAAGAAGGGGGCGCGCGCGCTATTTACGCCCTTTGTAGTCACGGTAATACGGATACATAAAAACCAAGCAGGCCAATAAAAAGAAGACCGATCCAAACATGGCCCAAAAGCTGCCGATGGACGCGATGATGAAACCAACAGCCGAGATTACAAACAGTATCCAACCTGCGAAGTTGATTTGAGTATCGTTCATGTTGTGATCCTATCGTTTGGCGCAATGCCAGTCTTCAAACATTTGGGGGTGCTTTTGCTCAAGTTTTTGGCGGGTCGCAGAACTCAGCTGCATATCTTTTGGCGGTGAAACATTGCGGCGCGGCAGATCAATAATCTTACCAAGCCGATCCCCCAAAAAGGCCACCAATAGATCAAGCTGTTCGTACTGAAACAAGTGATCCACCATCACAGCACCCGCGTTGTCGCGAATAAAGCGCGGCGGAAACCCGACGCGTGCAAATTCGGCGGGCGTGTCGGATGCATATTCGGACACGAATGCGTCAAACGTCATGTTTGCCGTACTATTGGGGGAACCGTCTTTGGCCGGGCGCGCGCGGTAACGATACCAACTTCCAAGCCAATCAACAGGGTGGCGAACAACGCAGGTTGTTTGCAGATTCGTCAGCCCACATTTGCCAAGATATGTCTTCAAATACTTCTCGTATCGAAACCCCGGCGTGTGTTTTAGATTCGGTGCGCCCCGCAGAACGACCGCCGCCATAGGTTCTAATGCTGCCTCTAGGGCAGTGGTTCCTGTCTTTGGCAGCGCCAGAAATACGATTTTTTCTTTCGCGAAAACAAGCATTTGAACGGCCCTTGCAGCAATTACTCAGATGTAAACTACTCCTTAACGTCTTGCCGCGAAAGCTAAGGAATGAACGATTTTAGTTGAAATGTTCCTGTTTTGATCTCATAAGGGTGAGAACAAGAGGTGAACGAAGCATCAATTGCAGCCCCTGAACGGGCATGGGATAAGGACCAAAATCATGGCAACGGCAGAGCTATTACAAATGAGCGATAAGAAATCCGCGGACAAGCAAAAGGCGCTTGATTCAGCACTGGCACAGATCGAACGTCAGTTCGGTAAAGGTTCGATCATGACGCTTGGCGGCAATGCTGTCCAAGAAATCGAAGCCACATCAACTGGCTCTTTGGGGCTGGACATTGCCCTTGGCATTGGCGGTATCCCGAAAGGACGTATCGTTGAGATTTATGGTCCTGAAAGCTCAGGTAAGACAACGCTGACCCTGCATTGCGTGGCCGAAGAACAGAAAAAGGGTGGGGTCTGTGCCTTTGTTGACGCTGAACATGCGTTGGACCCGGGATATGCAAAAAAACTGGGCGTAAACCTAGACGAATTGCTGATCTCGCAGCCTGATACGGGTGAACAGGCCCTCGAAATTGTGGATACGCTGGTGCGGTCCGGTGCTGTAAGCATGATCGTCGTTGACTCGGTCGCTGCGCTGACCCCGAAATCCGAACTCGAAGGCGATATGGGCGACAGTTCTGTTGGCGTCCACGCGCGTCTGATGTCCCAAGCCATGCGCAAATTGACGGGTTCTATCAACCGAACCAATTGCACTGTGGTGTTTATCAACCAAATTCGCATGAAAATTGGCGTGATGTTCGGTTCCCCAGAAACCACCACTGGCGGCAACGCGTTGAAATTCTACTCCTCCGTCCGCCTCGACATCCGCCGTATCGGCGCACTCAAGGATCGCGATGAAGTGGTGGGGAACGCCACGCGCGTCAAGGTCGTTAAAAACAAGGTCGCGCCGCCGTTCAAGCAGGTAGAATTCGACATCATGTATGGCGAAGGCATTTCCAAAATGGGTGAATTGCTGGATCTTGGGGTGAAGGCCGGTGTCGTTGAAAAATCTGGTTCATGGTTTTCCTACGGCGATGAACGGATCGGACAAGGCCGCGAGAATTCAAAATCCTTCCTGAAGGACAATCCGTCAATCGCGCTGGAAATCGAAGACAAAATTCGCGCCGCACACGGTCTGGATTTCGAATTTGAACCCAAAGAAGATGAAAAAGACGACGGCGCGCTGTTGGAAGACTAAATTGGCCGCCATTTAACATAAGGGCGCGGGGGAACACCTTCGCGCCCTTTTTTTATGGCGACTGTGGACTTGGCGCGGGGGCGGGGCTATCTCGGTTTCAAAGTAAACCCGCCTGAAAGCCAAAGCCATGACCAGCCTGTCAGACATCCGTTCTACCTTCCTTGATTACTTTCAGCGTCAAGGTCATGAAGTCGTGGCCTCCAGCCCGCTGGTCCCGCGCAATGACCCAACGCTGATGTTCACAAATTCGGGCATGGTGCAGTTCAAGAACCGTTTTACGGGCGTCGAAGCGGGCGACTATCAGCGCGCGACGACATCGCAGAAATGCGTTCGTGCAGGCGGCAAACACAATGATCTTGATAATGTCGGGTATACTGCGCGCCACCATACGTTTTTCGAAATGCTCGGTAATTTCAGTTTTGGGGACTATTTTAAAACCGAAGCCATTCCATTTGCATGGGAATTGCTGACCAAAGATTTCGGCATCGATAAAACCAAGCTTCTGACAACCGTCTATCATACGGACGACGAAGCCTTTGATATGTGGCGCAAAATCGGCGTGCCTGAAGATCGGATTATTCGGATCGCAACGGATGATAATTTTTGGCGCATGGGTCCGACGGGCCCGTGTGGTCCCTGCACTGAGATCTTTTATGACCATGGCGATCACATCTGGGGTGGTCCTCCGGGATCGGCCGACGAAGACGGTGATCGTTTCATTGAAATCTGGAACGTCGTGTTCATGCAAAATGAACAGTTTGACGATGGGTCAATGAAACCTTTGGACATGCAATCCATCGACACCGGCATGGGGCTCGAACGAATTGGCGCGCTGTTGCAGGGCGGACATGACAACTACGACACGGACCTGTTTAGGGCGTTAATCGAAGCCTCTGCCAATGCCACCTCGACGGATCCATTTGGGGATCAAAACGTTCATCACCGCGTTATTGCGGATCATTTGCGTTCGACGTCGTTTCTGATCGCCGAAGGTGTGCTGCCAAGCAACGAAGGGCGCGGCTATGTCCTACGGCGCATCATGCGTCGCGCTATGCGCCATGCACATTTGTTAGGCGCAAAAGACCCGGTCATGCACAGACTTGTTCCGGCATTGATTCAACAGATGGGGGCGGCCTATCCTGAACTTGGCCAAGGTCAGACCTTGATCGAAGACACGTTTCTGAACGAAGAAATCCGGTTCAAAACGACGCTTGATCGCGGCCTGAAATTGCTGGACGACGCGCTGGTCGATATCCCCGAGGGGGCTGATTTACCTGGCGAAACTGCGTTCAAGCTGTATGACACTTTTGGGTTCCCATTGGACCTGACACAGGATGCTTTGCGCGAAAAAGGCCGCGGTGTTGACACGGACGGGTTTGACGCTGCCATGGAAACCCAAAAGGCCAAAGCGCGTGCGGCATGGTCTGGGACCGGCGCGGCGGCGGATGCAGCCATCTGGTTTGATCTGCTGGATCAGCACGGTGTTACCGAATTTTTGGGCTATGAAACGGAAGCCGCAGAAGGACAGCTGCTGGCAATTGTGTCTGGCACTGACACAACACAAAACGCGAGTGCGGGCGATACGGTGACGCTTATCTTCAACCAGACGCCGTTTTATGGCGAATCCGGTGGCCAAGTTGGGGACGCCGGAACCGTCAAAACGGACACAGGCTCGGGCGAGGTGACAGATACCAAAAAGGTGAACGGGCTGTTCTTGCACATGGTCAAGGTGACGGACGGTACCATCAGTCAAGGTCAGGGGGCGGAGCTATGTGTTGATCCCTCCCGCCGCGGGGCTATCCGCGCCAATCACTCTGCCACCCATCTGCTACATGAGGCGCTGCGCGAGGCCTTGGGCGATCATGTCGCCCAGCGAGGGTCCCTTAACGCACCGGATCGATTGCGGTTTGATTTCAGCCACGGCGAAGGCCTGAGCGCAGATCAGATCAAAATGGTCGATGCGCAGGTAAATGCCATGATCCGCCAGAATACATCTGTCGATACCCGGATCATGACACCGGATGATGCCCGCGGGATTGGTGCGCAGGCTCTATTTGGCGAAAAATATGGGGACGAAGTGCGCGTTGTCTCAATGGGTCGGGCTGACACTGGAAAAGGTGTGGACGGGCAAACATGGTCGTTGGAGCTGTGCGGCGGAACCCACGTGCGTCGAACTGGCGATATTGGCGCCTTCGCCATCCTCGGGGACTCAGCATCCTCAGCCGGTGTGCGCCGTATCGAAGCGCTCACCGGTCAGTCGGCATTGGACCATCTTCAGGAACAGGATCGTCGATTGAGCGATGCAGCGCTGACAATCAAGGCTCAGCCGGCAGATGTGGTTGCGCGCGTAAAGGCGCTGTTGGACGAACGAAAAGCGCTCGCAAACGAAGTCGCGCAATTGCGACGCGAACTTGCAATGTCTGGTGGTGCCGTAAGCGAACCGGCAAAGGCACAAAATATCAATGGGATAGCGTTCAAAGCTCAAGTAATGCAAGGCGTGACAGGCAAAGATCTTCCCGCGATGATCGACGATCTAAAGTCAGACATGACACGCGGCGCTGTATTGTTGATCGCCGACAGCGATGGCAAAGCCGCCGTTGCCGCTGGCGTGACTGCGGATTTGACTGATACTATCAGCGCGGTTGATCTTGTGCGGGTTGCGGTTGCTGAACTTGGTGGCAAGGGCGGCGGTGGTCGGCCCGATCTTGCACAAGGTGGTGGCAAGGACGCGTCGAACGCGGATCAGGCCATTGCTGCGGCACAGGCAATTTTGGGCGCGTAAGTTGCGTCTTTGCTTTCTTCAAACTCCGGGGGAGTCGCTCTAGCGACGGGGGCAGCGCCCCCTGGCTTTTCGCGGCGAAGCCGCGCTGGTCGGACGGGCAAAGCCCGTCCGATACCATATCAGTCTTTCTTGGCGTGACGCTTGCGCTCATGGGGGTCCAGATAGCGTTTGCGCAGTCGGATTGCATTTGGTGTGACTTCAACCAGTTCGTCATCATCAATGTAGGCAATCGCCTGTTCCAACGTCAGCGTAATTGGCGTTGTCAGACGCACAGCTTCGTCTGTGCCGGATGCACGCACATTGGTAAGCTGTTTGCCTTTCAAAGGGTTCACCTCAAGGTCGTTCTCGCGGCTATGTTCGCCAATGATCATGCCTTGATACACGGCTTCTTGTGCACCGATAAAGAACTTACCACGATCTTCCAGCTTCCACAGGGCGTAGGAAACGGACGTGCCGTTTTCCATGGAAATCAACACACCGGCGCGGCGTCCAGGGATCTGGCCTTTGTGGGGTGCCCATTCGTGGAAAACGCGGTTCATAACGCCTGTACCGCGCGTGTCTGTCAGGAATTCGCCGTGGTATCCGATTAACCCGCGGGATGGGACATGGGCCACGATGCGCGTTTTGCCCCCGTTTTGCTTCATCTCGGCCAAATCGCCTTTGCGCGGGCCTGTGATTTTCTCAATGACCGCGCCGGAATATTCGTCGTCTACGTCGATTGTGACCTCTTCCACAGGTTCGCAGCGCACACCGTCGATCTCCTGAAACAGAACTTGCGGGCGCGATACGGACAATTCAAATCCTTCGCGGCGCATGTTTTCAATTAGGACACCCATCTGTAATTCACCACGGCCTGCGACTTCAAACGCTTCGCCGCCGGGGGTGTCGGTGATCTTGATGGCAACGTTAGACTCGGCTTCTTTCATCAAACGTTCACGGATAACGCGCGATTGGACCTTTTTGCCGTCACGCCCCGCAAGCGGAGAATCATTGATTCCAAATGTCACCGTGATGGTAGGCGGGTCAATCGGTTGGGCGGGCAGGGCTTCATCTACGGATGTCGCGACGATGCTGTCGGCCACTGTTGCTTTGGCCATGCCAGCCAAGGTGACAATGTCACCGGATTCAGCGACATCAATGGGCTGTTGCCCCAGGCCGCGAAACGCTAGGATTTTGGTGCAGCGGAAATTTTCGATAAGCGATCCGTCGCGCGACAGGGCCTTGACGGTTTCCCCGGCCTTCAATGTGCCCGATTCAACGCGCCCTGTTAGAATGCGGCCGATGAACGGATCAGACCCCAGCGTGGTGGCCAACATACGAAACGGTTCGTCGCGTGCCTCGATTTGTTTGGGCGCAGGGACGTGATCAATGACAAGATCAAACAGCGCGTCCAGATTTTCACGCGAGCCATCCAATTCAGCGTCACACCAGCCGGAACGACCGGAGGCATAAAGATGTGGAAAATCAAGCTGTTCTTCACTCGCTTCGAGGTTCGCAAACAGATCAAAACATTCATCCAGCGCGCGATCTGGTTCGGCATCCGGTTTGTCGACCTTGTTCAGAACGACAATGGGGCGCAGGCCAAGTGCCAGCGCCTTTGATGTTACGAATTTTGTTTGCGGCATAGGGCCTTCGGCGGCATCCACCAAAAGAACAACGCCGTCTACCATAGACAGAATGCGTTCAACTTCGCCGCCGAAATCTGCGTGGCCGGGTGTGTCGACGATGTTGATGCGGTGGCCTTTCCATTCGACAGACGTGGCTTTGGCAAGGATCGTAATCCCGCGTTCGCGTTCCAGATCGTTGCTGTCCATCGCACGTTCAGTGGTCGCCTGATTGTCGCGGTAGGTGCCGGATTGTTTTAACAGTTCGTCCACAAGTGTGGTCTTGCCGTGGTCAACGTGGGCGATGATGGCGATGTTACGCAGGTCCATTGGATGTCCTCAAATAGGCATAAAACGGGCCAGTGGTGCTGCCCGTCGCAAGTGTTGGGAGGGCCTTATCGTGGTCTTGATCAAAAGCAAAGGGGGCGTGATCCAATTGTGCGCCTTACGGCGCGCAAGATGTTTCGTTTGGCATCCAGATCAGCCTGCGCGTACTTATCGCCCGGTATAGCGATCGGGGCGATGGTTGGTGGCGATGATCAGGTTGGCAATGACCGCCCCCAATAACGAATATAAGACCAGTTGGGGCATAAGGACGAAAAAGGCGACCGCGAACAGGCAGAGGTCAAACAGCAACTGTGTATAGCCAGCGCGAAACCCTGTCTTGTCTTGCAAATATAGCGCCAACACCCCGATGCCGCCCAAAGACGCCCCATGGCGAAACAGAACAACCAATCCAAGTCCGGTAATGCCACCGATAAGGGCTGCACCAAGGATCGGGTTTAGGGTTTCAAACGAGATGTAACCGGGGAAAAGTTCAGAGAACCCCGACACGAGGGCGACGCAAATAAAGCTCTTGAGGGTGAACAGCGGGCCCATGCGCAGCCAAGCAAGCCCATAAAACGGCAGATTGACTGCGAAGAACACTGTGCCAAACGACCAGCCAGTCAGATACGAAATCAAAACGGCCAAGCCAGCCGTTTGGCCCGTGATCAGCCCCAAATGCGTGATCATAGTAACCGCAAACGCGGCCAACGCCGTTCCCAGAAGAAACGCCTGAGCATCATCCGAGACGGAATGTTTGGTATTTTTTGTCATTGGCCCTGCTGTATCAGGTCCGGCCCGCGCATCAAGAGCTGTGTCCTGATGCGCGGGCCGGATCGTTTAGACCATCGCCTTGTTTAGATTTTCGTCAATCTTTTCAAGGAATCCTTCGGTGGTCAGCCAGCTTTGATCAGGACCAACCAAAAGCGCGAGATCCTTGGTCATGAACCCGCTCTCGACCGTGTCGACGATGACTTTTTCCAGCGTTTCCGCGAAGGTTTTCAGTTTCGCGTTGTCATCCAGTTTGGCGCGATGTTTCAATCCGCCGGTCCAAGCAAAGATAGATGCAATAGAATTGGTTGACGTCGCTTCGCCTTTTTGGTGCTGGCGATAATGGCGCGTGACCGTGCCGTGGGCGGCTTCGGATTCGACGATTTTACCGTCCGGCGTCATCAACACGGATGTCATCAGACCAAGCGAGCCAAAGCCCTGCGCGACGGTGTCAGATTGCACATCCCCATCATAATTCTTGCACGCCCAAATGTAGCCGCCGGACCATTTCATGGCTGACGCCACCATGTCGTCAATCAGGCGGTGCTGGTATTCCAGACCTGCTTCTTCGAATTGGTCTTTGAATTCAGCATCATAGATACGTTGGAACGTCAGCATGAATTGGCCGTCGTATTGTTTCAGGATCGTGTTCTTTGTGCTGAGGTACACCGGGAATTTGCGTTTCAAACCGTAGTTGAACGTGGCGCGTGCAAAATCTTCGATCGAGTTGTCTAGATTATACATACCCATATAGACGCCTGATGATGGCGCATCGAACACCTCGCGTTCATCAACGGTGCCGTCTTCGCCTACAAATTTAAGCGTAAGTTTGCCAGGGCCAGAAAATTTCATGTCCGTGGCTTTGTATTGATCCCCGTAGGCGTGGCGGCCAATAACAATGGGCTGGGTCCAGCCAGGCACAAGGCGGGGAACGTTGGAACAGATGATCGGTTCACGAAAGATCGTTCCGCCCAAAATATTTCGGATCGTGCCATTGGGCGAGCGCCACATTTTCTTAAGCCCGAATTCTTCAACCCGCGCTTCGTCCGGTGTGATGGTGGCACATTTTACGGCAACACCGACCTCTTTGGTTTTTTCCGCGGCGTCGATTGTGATTTGATCATCGGTCGCGTCGCGGCTTTCCATTCCGAGATCATAATACAGAAGATCGATGTCCAGATAGGGCAGGATCAGCTTGTCTTTGATGAAAGCCCAAATAATGCGTGTCATTTCATCGCCGTCCATTTCAACGATGGGATTTTCGACTTTGATCTTGTCCATGGCTCATGTCCTTTTGGAAGGGGTCAGATGATTGGTCCGATAGCCTAAGTATTGGCGTGTGAAAAGGGGATGTATGCGATTGTATACGGTTTAGTGTGTCCCAGCGCGATGACGCCTCCGGCGGGAGTATTTGAAACCAAAGAAAACCAAAGCGCATTGGCTGTCTAGGTGTTGGAGGTAAACCAGTCATCAATTTGTGGGGCCAGGGCAGCCCAAAGTGTCGGGGCACCGCGTTCGATCTTAATCGCGACGCGCGATTGTAACTGATCCCTTGTCACGTTGTAGTCGCGCCATGACCCACCGCCAGATTCAAGATTGCAAACGAGAGGTTGTGCGCGGTCAATGGATTTGGCGAATATTGCGTCGTTGGAGTGCGCGGCTTCGAAATTTTCCCAGATGGCGCGATAGGCGTCTCTTTGTGTTGGGGGGAGAAGGCCAAACAAGCGATCGGCAGCAAGTTGTTCTTTTTGTGCTACTTTGGCGGCATCAAACGTGCCGTGGATCGGGTTGTCGCCGGCATCTATTTCCACGATGTCGTGGAGCAAAAGCATGAGCAAGACCACATCGATTTTGACGGGCGCGTGGCTGTGTTCGGCCAAGGTCAGGGCCCAAAGCATAATCTGCCAGCTGTGTTCTGCCGAGTTTTCCCGCCGGGACCCATCGCACAACGTTGTGCCGCGCAGGACGGTTTTGAGGCGGTCGGCCTCCATCACAAAGCGCAATTGTGACGCCAGCGGTTCAAGGGGCATTAATCGGCGATTGTTGAGCACGTTAGACGCGTGTTGATAGATGTCGGGCCAGTCATCATGCAGATCCGCAAAGCGACCTGTTTCTAGAATTCCGCGCAGGATGTCGTGTTCATCTTGGGTTTGAACGGGATTTGAGAGTTCCAGAAACATCGGGGCGGCTTTGTCGATCATGCGCGCATAGTGGGCGTCAGTGGATGTCCCGTCTTCGAAATCTTCCCACAGGGTTCGGTAGTTCACGGCTTGATCCGCTGGCAGGAGCCCAAAGATGCGATGCGCTGCTGCCGTTTCGGCGGCGTGAACGGCCTTTTGATCGTGA
Source organism: uncultured Octadecabacter sp. (assembly GCA_964406585.1). Classification (GTDB taxonomy): domain Bacteria; phylum Pseudomonadota; class Alphaproteobacteria; order Rhodobacterales; family Rhodobacteraceae; genus Octadecabacter. The sequence continues at coordinate 20,078 of CAYOSK010000014.1, forward strand.
TCCAGATGTATGGGGTGATCGCCCGCGTCGATTTCGACGATATCGTGGAGTAAGAGCATCTGGATCACACGCGCAATGTTTGCGCCCCCGGAGTGTTCCAAAAAGACCAAGGCCCAAAGGCACAGATGCCAGCTGTGTTCTGCTGTGTTTTCAAACCGCGACCCGTCCGACAAGACGTTGGCGCGGATGATGGATTTCAGCTTGTCGGATTCAATCAGAAAGGCCAGTTGTTTGCCGATACGATCTGTCACGTCGTCTCGTCCGGTTTGGGCAGGTCAGCGGTCATGCGTGCCTTGAAGGGAATTGATTGCTCAGGGCGCAGCAATTTGGTGAAAAAATCGGGGTCTGGGAAGCCATCCCAGGGATAAAGACCGTGAAGCGCTGATGCGAAGGCTTCGACAATGGCGGGATCATGAGCGTCAAGATCTGAAAAGGGTGTTTCACGATGGAGGGGGAGGCGAGGGATGGGTTCATACCCGATCACCGGCCAATGCCCATCTGAGAGGACGCGCAGATCAACACATAAGACAGCAACGATCTGCCGATCAATCAATGGTTTGGTCTTTGTACCAAGAGAGGTTTGTGTGTGTGTCACGTGCAGCAATGCGTGATGTGCGTCGCGCCGTGCAATTTGCGCAAGCGCATATGATCCATTGAGCAGCGGGATTAAAATATGATCCGCTTCTTGCATCGCTTAGCTTTCGGATGCCGCCTTGAGGCTCGCAGCTTTCGCGTTCAAGAACTTGCGAGCGCCGCGTTCCGCGAGACGGATGCGCACCTCGGTCAAGAAGGCTTCTTCTAGGGTTTGCGACGAGGCACCCAGCACCTCTCCCAGTTCGATGTAGAGGCGGTCTTCGCCACTGGCGTCTTGCACCAAAAGGCAGTCTTCGGCGAGCGCGATGGCCAGTTTGGTGACCGAATCTGACATTAGCGGGTATTCTCTGTCAGGCGACGTTTTACGTAGGACTGAACGGAACCGATCATCGGATCCATGTGAGGGTCTTCAAAGAAATGGCCAGCCCCCCCGACTTCTTCGTGGGTGATTGTGATGCCCTTTTGCTCGTGCAGTTTGTTGACGAGGCTGACCGTATCGGCGGGCGGAGCGACGCGATCGGCAGCGCCGTTGATAATCAGACCCGAGCTGGGGCAGGGTGCCAGGAAGCTAAAGTCATACATGTTGGCAGGAGGGCTGACAGAAATGAACCCCGTGATTTCGGGGCGGCGCATCAACAGTTGCATGCCGATCCAGGCACCGAAGCTGAAACCAGCAACCCAGCAGTGTTTGGAATTGTTGTTCATGGACTGCAAATAATCCAAGGCCGACGCAGCATCCGACAATTCCCCGATGCCTTGATCGTATTCGCCTTGCGAGCGCCCGACGCCGCGAAAGTTAAACCGCAACACGGTGAAACCCATGTTGTAGAATGCGTAGTGCAAGTTATAGACGACTTTGTTGTTCATCGTGCCGCCAAACTGAGGATGTGGATGAAGCACGATCGCGATCGGTGCGTCCTTTTCCTTTTGTGGGTGATAGCGGCCTTCTAGGCGGCCTTCGGGTCCGGGGAAGATGACTTCGGGCATTGGCGTCCGTTCATAGTTGGGTGTGTGGTTTGTTGACGACTGATCGCCCACACCTTAGAAAGATTCTAAACCAAAAGGCGCACACGGCGCCCAGCGGTTCGTCTGAGTTAAAGGTGGTGAGGGGCGACGTCAACGCCCCGTGCGGCGCTGATGAGGAGAAACACTCATGAAATTAAGCACCAAGGGGCGCTATGCGATGGTCGCGCTGGCTGATATTGCGCTGCAACCGAAAGATGCGTTGGTCAGCCTTGGGGAATTGTCTAAGCGTCAGGATGTGTCGTTGCCCTATCTGGAACAGCTTTTCGTCAAATTGCGACGTGCAGAGTTGGTCGAATCCGTGCGCGGCCCCGGGGGGGGATATAGATTGGCAAAGCCTGCATCTGATATTCGCGTGGTCGATATTTTGGCGGCTGTTGATGAAACAGTCAGTGCCATGCACACAGGTGCGGGTGCGTCAGGAGCGTCTTCGGGATCACGCGCGCAATCTATGACCAACCGTCTGTGGGAGGGGTTGAGTGCCCATGTCTACGTGTTTTTGCATCAGACGCGGCTGAGTGATGTAGTGGGCAATGGGTTGGCGCCGTGCCCGGCTGTTCCGAGCCTGTTTGAGGTTGTGGACGGGTGAAGGGGATGCATGATCTTGCGATCAGCGCCTGCGGCGGGCGGGCAGGCGCACCTTCGGTGCGCCAAAAAGGGGGGCGCTGCCCCGGCCTTTGGCCTCCCCGGAGTTTGAAAGAAGCAAAGACACGACATTGGCGTGCTCGATGACGCGGATTTATTTGGATCACAATGCAACGACACCGCTGCGCGATGCGGCACGGCGGGCCATGATTGCAGCCATGGATGTGATCGGGAACCCCAGTTCGGTTCATTCTGAGGGGCGTGCGGCAAAAGGATTGGTAGAACGGGCGCGGGCGCAGATTGCGCAGGCGGTTGGCTGTGAGCCGGTTCAGGTGATTTTCACATCGAGCGCAACGGAGGCGGCCGCGCTGGCTGTGGCGCAAAAAGAGCGTCACGGTGGGCAGTTTGCAGCCCTAGCTACAGAGCATGATTGCGTTGGCGTTTGGGCGGATGAGACCCTGCCTGCGATGCACCGAACGAATGGCGTGTTTGACGCCCGTGGTGGTTCGGAGTTTTTGAATTGGGTCTGCGGACAAGCCAGCAGCGCAGGTCAGGATAGGCTGTCTTCGGTGGCCTTGGTCGGGATGTCCGCCGCGAACAGTGAAACGGGTGTGTTGGGGGCGCATGGCAAGGTTATTGGCAGCGGATTTGTGAGTGCGTCCAAAGCCGGCAGCGTGCCCTATTCGACGTTGTGTGATATAACCCAGTTGATCGGCAAGATGCCTGTGGTTTATGAAAACGTGACGCCATCTTATGCGATTTTATCGGCTCATAAGATTGGTGGGCCCAAAGGCGTTGGGGCGCTTATCAATTTCACGGCGGATGACCCGATGCCGATCTTGCGCGGCGGCGGGCAGGAAATGAACCGACGTTCTGGCACAGAAAACGTCCTTGGAATTGTTGGGTTCGGAGCGGCCATGGAAGCCGCAATGGGTGACCTTGCGGCAGGGGCGTGGAGCCGAGTTGAGAAACTTAGAAATATTCTAGAAAGTGGGGTTGAGGCTGCCTCAAAGGAGACTATTTTAGTCGGGAAAGACTCGGCGCGTTTGCCGAACACATCTTGCTTGTTGACGCCGGGGTGGAAGGGCGAGACCCAAGTGATGGCGCTTGATCTGGCGGGCATTGCGGTTTCCGCTGGGTCGGCCTGTTCCAGTGGTAAGGTCAAGGCAAGCCGCGTGTTGCAGGCAATGGGATATGATGACGAAGACGCAGCGAGCGCGATCCGAGTGTCGCTTGGGCTGCAAAGCACACAGGAAGATGTCACACGGTTCGTGGATGTTTGGACAGATAAATTGGCGCGCCACCGCGCGCGCAACCAGTAGGGAATAAACGAGATGGACACGGTAGATCAGGTAGAGGTCAAGGACGGCGTAGATCAGGAAACGGTTGATGCGGTTCAGGCTTTGTCCGGCACGTATAAATACGGCTGGGACACTGACATTGAAATGGAATACGCGCCCAAGGGGCTGACCGAAGACATCGTGCGCCTAATCTCGGCCAAGAACGAAGAACCTGAATGGATGCTGGAGTGGCGTTTGGCAGCATATGCGCGTTGGCTGCAAATGAAAGAACCTGAATGGGCGATGGTCGATTACCCGGAAATCGATTTTCAGGATCAATATTATTATGCGCGCCCCAAAAGCATGGAAGTAAAGCCAAAGTCATTGGATGAAGTCGATCCAAAATTGTTGGCGACCTATGAAAAACTGGGCATTCCATTGAAGGAGCAGGCGATCCTTGCTGGGGTCGAGGGCGCCGAAGACATGTCGGATGCGCCGCGCAAAGTTGCGGTCGACGCTGTGTTTGACTCCGTTTCCGTTGGCACAACGTTTCAGGACGAACTGGCCAAGGCTGGCGTGATCTTTTGTTCTATTTCCGAAGCGATCAAAGATCACCCCGAGTTGGTGAAGACGTACCTCGGGTCTGTGGTTCCGGTTCAGGATAATTTCTATGCGACGTTAAATTCGGCTGTCTTTTCCGATGGATCGTTCGTGTACATCCCCAAAGGCACCAAATGCCCGATGGAGCTGTCTACGTATTTCCGTATCAACGCGGAAAATACCGGCCAGTTCGAACGCACGCTGATCATCTGCGATGAGGGTGCCTATGTGTCCTACCTTGAGGGCTGTACGGCCCCCAAGCGCGACGTGGCACAATTGCACGCCGCTGTAGTTGAGATTGTGATAATGGATGACGCAGAGGTAAAATATTCTACTGTGCAAAACTGGTTCCCCGGCGATGAAAATGGCAAGGGCGGCATCTATAACTTTGTAACCAAACGGGCCGATTGCCGCGGGGATCGATCCAAAGTCATGTGGACCCAAGTTGAAACCGGATCTGCCGTGACGTGGAAGTATCCGTCGTGCATTTTGCGTGGGGATGATAGCCAAGGTGAATTCTATTCCATCGCCATTGCCAACAACATGCAGCAGGCCGACACGGGCACCAAGATGGTGCATTTGGGCAAGAACACCAAATCGCGCATCGTGTCCAAAGGCATCAGTGCGGGTAAGGCGCAGAACACCTATCGTGGGCTGGTGTCCATGCACCCCAAGGCAAAAGAATCGCGCAACTACACGCAGTGCGACAGCCTGTTAATTGGTGACAAATGCGGGGCACATACGGTGCCGTATATTGAGGTGAAAAATAACTCGAGCCGCGTTGAACACGAAGCAACCACATCCAAAGTTGATGATGATCAATTGTTCTACTGCCGATCCCGCGGAATGGACGAAGAAGAAGCTGTCGCGCTTGTGGTAAACGGGTTCTGCAAAGAGGTTCTTCAGGCCCTGCCGATGGAATTCGCAATGGAAGCGCAGGCGCTTGTGGCCATTTCGCTGGAAGGGTCAGTGGGGTAGTGTTCAAGTCTGGTGATCATACTACAATGAAGCATACCAACGCAGCGGCCCAACGGCAGGAAATGTTGTCTGACGCTTTTATCGTAGATGATCAGGCAAACAGTGATTTTTTCCTTGCTTCGATCGTTTTCTTTGTGTCGGCTGGTGCGGCGTTTTGGGGTATGGCACAGTTTATCCCTATATCTGGGCCTGCAATCATCATCCTTTCAATGGTGTGTGGTTTGGGATGTGCCGGTCTGTTTGTTGTGCGAATGCAAAAGCGACGCGCGAAACGTGATAGGGCGTTGCGTGCGCAGCGTGCCGCGATAGCGGACGCAGAAATGGCGCGCAAATTGAAAGAGATGAAGCGCGATCGGTTCGAGAAGGGGCTATGAAATACAATTCCCCCCTCAGGTTGTTCTGGTACAACAAAGAACAAAATTTCGGTGACGCGATCAGCCAGACGGTTGTTGGCCATGTCGCGGGGCGGGATGTTGTGTGGGCGGGGCATCATAAATGTGAGATGTATGCGCTTGGCAGTTTGATGACGATGGTCAAGAACAACCAAAAAGAGCCGCGCCTGCGTGGCGGGAAACCCTTTGTGTGGGGCACTGGGGCTATGTCGGGCCTCTCAAGTTTGAATTTTCTTGAACATGTGCGCGTTGCTTTGGTCCGTGGCCCAATCACGGCGGCCTTAATGAAACGCGATGATCGGCTTTTCGGGGACACCGGGCTGTTGATTGCCGATGCATTGGGCGCGGCACCAGAACGCGAAGATGTTGTTGGTCTGGTGCCGCACATGCATTTCGCGGATGATCCAAAGTTCATTAAGATCGCGCAGGACAACCCGCGCATCAAGTTGATCGACGTCCGTGATGCTGATGCCCACAAAGTCGTGCGCGACATCGCAAGCTGCGCTCATGTAATCAGCCAGTCCTTGCATGGATTGATCACAGCCGACGCTTATGGAATTCCAAATACGTGGTTGGACCCGTTGGGTATTCATGGCGGTCCGATGCTGAAATTTCATGATTATGCCGCTGGTATTGGCCGTGCGCTGGGCAATCCGATTGATGCGCGCGACATTGTCGCCCATGCGTCGTCGGCATCGTCCGGCACACTTCCATACAGTGAAGGCATATCAATCGCCAAAGAAGCGCTTTATGCCAGCTTCCCCGATGGTCTCAAACAACAGGATGCAGCTTAATGGTTCAGACGAATGCAAAGGCCCGCGCAACGTGGCTGATCAAAAAGCTTCCCTTAGATGCACCGCTACAGGTGGCAGACATCGGTGCGCGCATCACCAAAGAAGTCCCGGTTTATAAACCCTTGTTGGACAATGATGTCGCCCACCTTCACGGATTTGAACCAGAACCAGAAGCCTTTAAGGAATTGCAGGCCGCAGTCGAGGACAACGTGAGCGTTTATCCCGTGGCCGTCGGCAAACCGGGGCCAGCGACGTTTTACGCCCATCACATTGGCGCGCTGTCGTCCGTGTTTAAATTCTGCGCATCCGCCGCGAAATTCTTGGGCAAGGAATTTTGGGTTAAACGCCCTGTGACTGAATATGACATGACGTTGGTTTCGTTGGATCAGATTGACGAACTTCCGTCCCTAGACATTCTGAAAATGGATGTCCAAGGCGCTGAACTGGACGTTATGGAAGGCGGGAAGGGTCGGCTTGCGGATTGTGTCATGATCATTCCCGAAGTGCGGTTCTATCGCATGTATGAAGACGAACCCATGTGGGCGGATGTGGATCAAGAAATGCGCGCACAAGGCTTTGTCCTACATAAGTTCCTATCGCAGAAGTCCGTCGTTTTGCCGTCCCGCCAGAAAAAGGCGTTTCACAAACGCGCAGGATCGCAGCTTTTGGATGGGGATGCGGTGTATATCCGCAACGTCGAAGACCCGTCGTTGTTGTCGGACCGTCAGTTGATCGCGCTGGCACTTGCCGCCGATATCGTCGCCGAAAGCCCTGATCTGTGTGCGTACTGTCTTGATGCATTGCGAGCCCGCAAGGTAATTGGGCCAGGCATCGCCGATCAGTATCTGATGCGTATTCCCCCTCGATTGCGTGCAGATGAACCAATCGTTCCCGCGAAAGAGGCTGCAGATGCATAGTCAGATAAGCCCCTTTGCTGCCCTTCGTGTGCCCCAATTCGGCCGTACGCCATTGTTAACCTTAGGTAATCAATACCTACGGAATACAAGACATGGCAGTAAGCAAGACCACCTTCGCGCAACGAATGAGCAAGATAAACGAGGGCCAAACAACGGCTTGGACCGTTCCGGGCGCTGGGCTTGCCGATTTGCGCGACGAGCGCAGCTTTCTGTCCAAGAAATCCCAAAAAGCGGGTACGAAGGTGGCTGTGAAGTCGACCCAACGGCGGCGCAATCCGCTGAAATATCTCGCCGCTATTTTGGTTGGGGCGACGAGCGTGATTGCGGGGCGGTGGATCGATTTTACCTATCTAGATACCGCTTTGGGCTTTGCCGCGGAAAAAGGCATGGACGCCGCATTGATGATCGCCAATGTGCCAACGGCGTTAACACTGGCAGTTTTGATCAGCGTAATCGGAATGTTCGTTCTGGGACTGCGTTCGAAACAAACAGTACCGCTACAAGCCGCCGGGTTCGGTGGGGCATTCGTGTTCGAAGCCGAACTTGTGGCAATGGCACCGACGCTGTATGCGCGGTTTTATCCGCAGTCGTGGATCACCGAAATGGTTGCGAACGCGACCTTGCTGACCTAACTCACAACCTAACAATTGACCTTATTCAGAGGGCCGCGGTTTCGCGCGCCCTCTCTCCTGCTGCGGAAAGAAATTAAGATGCTGGAAATCAAAGACTTACACGTCAAACTTGAAGAAGAAGATAAGCAAATCCTGAAAGGCGTGAACCTAACCGTTGAACCCGGTAAGGTGCATGCGATCATGGGGCCAAATGGATCCGGAAAATCGACGTTGTCTTACGTGCTGTCCGGCAAAGGCGGCTATGAGGTAACCGATGGTTCTGCGTCTTTGGACGGCGAAGAGTTGCTTGATATGGAAGCCGAAGAACGCGCGGCCGTCGGTCTTTTCCTGGCGTTTCAATACCCAGTGGAAATCCCGGGTGTGGGAAACATGACGTTCCTGCGTACAGCGGTGAATGCACAACGAAAGGCACGCGGAGAGGCTGAAATGTCGGCTGGCGAATTCCTCAAGGAGGTGCGCGCAAAGGCCAAGACGCTCAAGATTGATGCGGATATGCTGAAGCGGCCAGTGAACGTTGGCTTTTCGGGTGGCGAAAAGAAGCGTAACGAAATCCTGCAGATGGCCATGCTAGAACCGAAAATGTGCATTCTGGATGAAACAGATTCCGGCCTTGATGTGGATGCTATGAAACTGGTGTCCGAGGGCGTGAATGCCCTGCGCGATGAAGGACGCGGTTTCCTTGTTATTACGCATTATCAACGTCTTCTGGACCATATCAAACCTGACGTCGTACACATCATGGCCGATGGTCGTATCGTGAAAACGGGTGGACCTGAACTCGCGCTTGAGGTTGAAAACAACGGTTATGCCGATATTTTGGCAGAGGTGGCCTAGCATGGCGGGATCAGCACCTTTGCTTGAATTGAAGCAAACCGCGACGGATGCGCGATTGGCGATGCTGGATTTACCAGATGGCGCCGGATGGATCACAGAAACCCGCGCCGCAGCTGTTAACCGCGTGCAGGACATGGGTCTGCCCCATGGTCGGGATGAATACTGGAAGTTCACCAAGCCTGAGTCTTTGGTCCAGCCACAGGCGCAGGCAGCTGCACTGTTTGATCATGATGAAGGCCCGCTCTGGGATGATCTTGATCGGTTGAAGATCGTGTTCGTCGATGGCGTGTTTGATGCGAATGCGTCCGATGATTTGACCCTTGAAGGAATGCAGATTGAACGTCTGGCCGATGTTGCGCGCATGGACATCCATTGGGCAAAGGACCTTTTGGGGGTTTTGGAAGCACGGGGGCAAAACCCTGTTGATCGTCCGCTTGCGGCATTGAATACAGCCTTTGCCGCCGACGGTATCGTGATCCGAGTGACCGGAGTGGTGTCTAAACCTGTAAATGTTATTTATCTCCATGAATCAGAGGCTTCTGATGTAATGCTACATCATTGCATCAAGGTCGAAGAGGGCGCGGAAATGACCCTTCTTGAAACGGGTCCGGCGGCCGCAAGGTTTAATAAGGGTATGGAAGTCGATGTAGCAGACACTGCCGCGTTCCATCATGTGCAGGTTCAAGGACGTGATCATGAACGCCGCGCTGTTACAGGTACATTTGCGCGTCTGGGAACGGAATCTACATTCAAGTCCTTTACGCTAACGATGAACGGTGTGCTGACGCGCAATGAATGTGTGATCGAACTTCTTGGGGACGATGCGAACGCGACCGTTGCGGGCGCTTGTGTTGGGGATGGCAACGATTTCCATCATGATGACACAGTGTTCGTGACCCATGATGCGGTAAATTGCGAAAGCCGTCAGGTGTTCAAAAAGGTGCTGCGCAATGGCGCGACGGGGGTTTTCCAAGGAAAGATCCTTGTAAAACCAGACGCACAAAAGACGGATGGCTATCAGATCAGCCAGTCGTTACTTTTGGATGATGATAGCCAGTTTCTTGCAAAACCCGAGCTTGAAATCTACGCAGATGATGTCGCCTGTTCGCACGGGTCAACATCCGGTGCGATTGACGAAGAAGCCTTGTTCTATTTGCGATCACGGGGTGTTCCGACGTCTGAGGCGACTGATCTGTTGGTCTTGGCATTTCTTGCAGAAGCCTTGGAAGAGATCGACAATGACGACCTGTCCGACGGGATCTACGAACGTCTCGAAGGGTGGCTTGCGCGCCACGCTTCCGGCTGATGCCTGTCAGTCGTGACATAGGGAAAATGTATCGCCGTCCGCGCCATGTCGTGCGGGCGCTTTATGATATGGGCCCCCGTGAAGATCGAGCGATTGCTTGGTTGATGATCGGTTGTTTTCTTGTGTTTTTGTCGCGTCTGCCCGCATTGCAGCGCGCGGCCATACAAGACGGCGCGGATTTTCAACAGGACACGATCTATGCGTTCTTTGCTTTGATGATGATCGCGCCGCTGCTTTTCTATGTTGTGGCAACCGTGCTTTATTTGCTCACCCGCGCGGTCCGCTCCGGTGCGGATGCGTATGGGGCGCGGCTGTCCGTGTTCTGGGGGTGGCTGTCCGCGGCACCTTTGGCTTTGTTTTACGGTCTTTTGGTAGGCTTGAATGGGCTTGATCATCCGGGCACGACATTGATTGGCGCGCTTTGGTTGGCCGTATTGGTTTGGTTTTGGGGCAGTGGGTTGGTTGAAACGTCACAACCCCATCCAGAGGGTGCGGAATGACGCTAAACGCAACAAACATGTGGACATGGATGACTCTGACGATCCGCGATCCGCGCACGGCCTTTGGTCTGATCAAGCAGGCACAGTTGCCGATTGAAGCATCATTCATGATTGTCGCGCTTGCTGCGGCTTTTTGGGCGATTTTGTCAGGTGTGTTTCTGATGGCGATCGACGAACCCTTCATTTTGGTCCCGATTTCAGAAACCGAAGCCATGGCGCTATCGCCGCTTGGCCCGATCGCCAGTGGCTTGACGTCGATGATGTTCGGTCTTGGCCTTGGATATTGTCTTTATCGTGTTGGGCGAGGATTGGGTGGGCAGGGCAGTCTTGCCGAAGTGCTGTCACTGACGGCAGTGTTGGAACTTGTGGTGGCTGTCTTGGTTGTTGTCCAAACAATCGCAGGGCTTGCACTGCCGCTTGTTGCTTTGATGCTTTTCGTGCTGGCGCTCTTTGTGCTGGTGCGTGGATTGGGCCACGTTGCGAACGTTGGCCATGGGTTTGATGATATGGGCAAGGCCGGCCTTGTTACGGTCGGCGCCTTTGTCATGCTTTTGGTGATGGTATTCGTGGCGTCACTGGTGCTTGGGCTACTTGGAATTGGTCCCTCGGGAGAGGTCGTGCCGCTCCCATTGGAGATGATAAATGAGCTTTGATATCTCAGCTGTTCGTGCAGATTTTCCGATTTTATCGCGCGACGTGAACGGCAAACCTCTTGTCTATCTCGACAACGGGGCATCCGCGCAAAAGCCGCAGATCGTTATTGATGCGATCAACACCGCCTATGCGCATGAATACGCGAATGTGCATCGCGGGCTGCATTATTTGTCCAACCTTGCCACGGAAAAATACGAAAGCGTGCGGGGCACAGTGGCCAAGTTTTTGGGCGCGCGGGATGAAAACACGATTGTCTTAAATTCGGGTACAACCGAAGGCATCAACACGGTTGCCTATGGCTGGGCGATGGAACACATGGGCGAGGGGGATGAGATCATCCTGTCGGTTATGGAACACCACGCCAATATCGTCCCTTGGCATTTTCTACGTGAACGGATGGGCGTCAAACTTGTTTGGATCGATGTGGATAGCAACGGGGATTTAGACCCGCAGAAGGTTCTGGACGCGATCACGCCGCGGACCAAATTAATCGCCGTCACCCATTTGTCTAATGTGCTGGGCACAGTTGTTGACGTGAAAACCATCTGCCACGCAGCCCGCGAAAAAGGCATCGCGACGCTCATCGATGGATCCCAAGCGGCGGTGCATATGCCGGTTGATGTTTTGGATTTGGGGTGTGATTTTTATCCGGTTACTGGCCACAAACTGTACGGGCCAAGCGGCTCAGGCGCGATGTATATCCGCGCAGAACGCATGGCCGAAATGCGCCCTTTCATCGGTGGCGGCGATATGATCCGCGAAGTCCACAAAGACAGTGTGATCTACAACGACGCGCCGATGAAATTCGAAGCTGGCACGCCCGGAATTGTTCAAACAATCGGTTTGGGCGTGGCGTTAGACTACATGATGGACATCGGGATGGACAACATCGCCGCCCATGAACGCACATTGCGTGATTACGCGCGCCAGCGGCTAGATGGGCTGAATTGGTTGAATGTTCAGGGGACCAGCGCCACCAAGGCCGCGATTTTCAGCTTTACGCTTGAAGGGGCAGCGCATGCCCACGACATATCAACGGTGTTGGACAAGAAAGGCGTGGCCGTTCGTGCCGGACAGCACTGCACAGGGCCGCTGATGGATCATCTGGGCCTTTCCGCCACCTGCCGGGCGTCTTTCGCGATGTACAACACCACAGACGAAGTTGATGCTTTGGTTGATGCACTGGAATTGTGCCA
>CAYOSK010000015.1:0-30079 GCA_964406585.1 uncultured Octadecabacter sp.
TTCACAAAATCAGGCAGGGATTCTGACCAGCTAGAAGAATAGCGCTCTCCGTGCAGCAATTCCTGCCACTGGCGCACCATACCCAAACGTTCGTTGTTCAGGATAAACTGTTTGACGGGCAGTCGATACTGCACTGCGGTCCCCATTTCTTGCATGTTCATCAACCAGCTGGCTTCGCCAGCCACGTTGATAACCAAGGCGTCCGGGTGTGCCATTTGAACCCCGATTGACGCTGGGAAGCCATAGCCCATGGTGCCCAAACCGCCGGATGTCATCCATTGATTTGGGTTTTCAAAGCCGAGGTACTGCGCTGCCCACATCTGGTGTTGACCCACTTCGGTGGTGATGTAGCGGTCTTTCGCGCGGTGTTTTGTCAGCTCTTCCAGACGGGTCAGGGCGTGCTGTGGCTTGATCGTCTTTCCTTCTTGGGTGAACGCAAGGCAGTTCACCTTTTTCCAGTCTTCAATCTGGCCCCACCATGTTTTTAGCGCAGGCGCATTCGTTTTGCGGCCGCGGGATTTCCAGACCTTCAAGACGTCTTCAAGAACGTGCGCAACATCGCCGATAATCGGAATGTCCGTTTGGATGACCTTGTTGATCGAACTCGGGTCGATATCGATATGCGCCTTGATCGAATTGGGCGCGAACTTGTCCAAGATACCTGTGATCCGGTCGTCAAACCGCGCGCCAATGTTGATCATCAAATCGCAATCATGCATCGCCCAGTTGGCTTCGTACAAACCGTGCATCCCCAACATGCCAAGCCAGTTTTCCCCAGATGCGGGGTAGGCGCCAAGCCCCATCAGGGTGGACGTGATCGGGAAACCTGTCGCTGCAACCAGTTCACGCAGCAATTGGGATGCCGCGGGACCAGAATTGATCACGCCGCCACCTGTGTAAAACAGCGGCTTTTTCGCCTTTTCCATCGCAGCGACCAGATCGTTGATGCCTTCGATGTTGCCCTTTAGCTGGGGCTGATAATGCGATTTGGTTGGGTTTGGTTTGGAATAGGTGCCATTGGCGAATTGCACGTCCTTTGGAATATCCACCAAAACAGGTCCGGGACGACCGGATGTCGCGACATGGAAGGCCTCGTGAATGGTGCCAGACAGCTTGTCCGTTTCTTTCACCAGCCAGTTGTGTTTGGTGCAGGGGCGGGTGATGCCAACGGTGTCTGCTTCTTGGAATGCATCTGAGCCGATCATGAACGTCGGAACCTGTCCGGTGAAAACGATAATCGGAATGCTGTCCATCAACGCGTCCGTTAACCCCGTAACGGCATTGGTCGCACCGGGGCCGGACGTCACAAGGGCCACACCGGGCTTGCCTGTGGATCGTGCGTACCCTTCGGCGGCATGCACCGCGCCTTGTTCATGGCGCACAAGGATGTGCTTGATCGAATTTTGCTGAAAAATCTCGTCATAGATCGGAAGAACAGCACCGCCGGGGTAACCAAAGACCGTGTCAACGCCTTGATCAATCAAAGCTTGAACCACCATTTTTGCACCGGTCATTTGAGCAGACATATCGTTATCCTTGTTGTCTTTTCGTCATTGCCCAGGTTGGGCAGGTTATCGTGTTGTCAAAGCAATATCGCATAAAAAAGCCCCCGAAGTTTCGGAGGCGCATGGGAACCAAACGGGTCAACCTGATCAAAGGCCCATGCGCGGTCTTTCTAGTACGACGAGAATGCGTGACATTCTATTGCTCCTGTTGTGTTAATCCGTTTATGCCGTTCCTTTTTCGAAGGGTCAACAGGTGGAATCGCAAAAATGTCGCAAACAGCAGGCTTTTCGCAACTTTATTTCTAAGAAGGTAGGTTGGGCGTTATTTTGCAAAGGTGAATGTTTCCAAATCGTGGACAATGCAGAATTGCATCGGGCGGCGTTGCCAACTGCGCATGGATTGGTGCGCATCTTCTTAAATGGTCTATTTCTAAGCCAAGAAGACAGTTTTGCGGTGATCCACGCATGAGATCTGGCAATCCGACTATACGGTGTGGATATTGATGATCTGTCCGAGGACAATTTTTCGGATATCTGAATGCAGGCCAAACAGCATAGTTATCGTCTTTTTGTCCGCCATAGCCGCGCTTAGACAGTTTCCATTTTAGAAACAATGAGATGAAACGACGGCGCCATGCAGGCTGAGGGTGTGTTGCCTTGCATTATTGTAAGAAGAAGCGCACGCTTAGGGTGTGTTTGTGGTGCGCTATGGGTGCGCACTCAGATCGCCATAGATAGCCTTTGGGGGGCATATTGAATGTTTACAGATATTGAAATGGAAGAATTGCGTGCATTTGCACAAACTGCTTTGGCGGCGCCTGCATATGCCTATGGAATTGTTGAAGCAGGTGATGGGTCACCCGTAGTGTCGCTCTTTGTCGAAGACGCGACAGAACCTGACGTCGGACGGCTGTATGTCTGGGTTCCCGAGCCGGGCATGGGCCTTGTGCCGCCGAATGTTGCCGATTTGACAGATGCTGGCGTGGCCTTGGATCGGCAGGGCGACATTTCGTATTTTACGGATTCAGAAGGTCTACGCATAGAATATAGTGCGGCGGATGGCAGCGTGGACAGCACGCTGTTGCAGATTGCAGACAGTGAACTGTTGGGCATTGAAACGGTTGATTTGAATGGCTTCACGCCGAGAGACGAAAACGGCGATCCAACGGCAGAGCCGGATTTGATGGATGTCCCTGTGCAGACGTTGACGCCGCCGGTCGAACCGGAACAAGCGCTTGAACTGACACTCGGAACGGATCAACGCGACACGATCTTTGGGCGCGGCGGCGATGATGAAATCTGGGGCCGCGGCGGTGGCGACTTTATTTCTGGTGGGTCAGGCGATGACGTGATCCGCGGTGGGGCCGGTGGGGATGAATTGCGCGGCAATTTTGGTGCCGACAGCATTTTTGGAAACTCGGGCGACGATTTGATCCGTGGAGGAGCGCAGGACGACTATCTGCAAGGTGGTTCAGGCAACGACTTTGTTGACGGTGGTTATGGCAATGATGACATCTTCGGTGACAAAAACAACGATACCCTCCGCGGGTTCCGAGGCGAAGACACCTTGTCCGGCGGAGATGGGCGGGATTCCCTTTATGGCGGTGATGGGTTCGATGAACTTCACGGCAACAAAGGGTGGGATATTCTGTATGGCGGAAAATCCAATGATGTGATGCATGGCGACGGCGGCAACGATCAGATGTTCGGCGGCACTGGCAAGGATCTGATGTATGGCGGCCAGCGCAACGATACGATGCGGGGCGGCAACGACGGCGATACTATGTATGGCGAAACCGGCAACGACGTGATGCGTGGCGATAGCGGCTGGGATACCATCTATGGTGGGGATGGATCAGACACTGTTTGGGGCGGATGGGGGAATGACACCATCAATACAGCCGGAAACATTGATCGCGATACAGGCATTTCCGGCGGGACGGATCGACCAGTGCCGCCTTTTTTGCCCGGTGACGCTAACCCCCATGATGACAAAGACATCGTGTACGGTGGGCGCGGCAATGACATTATCACAACGGGCGATGATGATGATGAAATCTACGCTGGCCGTGGTAACGATGTCATAAACGCAGGGTTCGACGATGATTTGATCCGCGCCCATTCGGGCAATGACACCGTTTATGCAGGTGAAGGCAATGATACGATTGTTGCTGGAACTGGCAATGACGTTGTCTACGGTGGGCTCGACCCATCGTTCCCCGATGCGTTGAATATTCCTGATGATGCGGGTGATCCTGTCCCCGATAACGGCGATGATACAATCTACGGAAACGCCGGCGATGACAGCCTGTTTGGCGCAGACGATGATGACGTCATATTTGGCGGAACCGGGGATGACTATATCAAAGGTGGCGTTGACGATGATGACCTGCGTGGTGGCAGTGGGGATGATACCTTTGTCTATGACATGGGCGATGGGTCGGATGTCATTACGGATTTCGGCAATGGCCGCGACGTGATTGATCTCACATCAATGGAACTCAGCTATGATGACATATTCTTAAGCCAAGATGACAGTGTGGCGGTCATACAGGCAGGGGATGTGTCCATTCGGCTGGAAAACACGACTGCCGAAGATCTTGAAGAAGAAGATTTCGTCTTGTGATAATTTGGCCTGCGGGCGGGCACTGCCCCGCAGGCCAAGGCCCGCTTTGATTTTGGGTGGTGCGCAAGGGCGGCGATAGGTTGGGGCGCGTTTGACCTGTTCGTCCAAAACCTGAAGGTCGCATTGCGCGACAAACCTGATGAAAATACGTGACAGACCTTGCTGCGAATCGTGGTGAGTTGCCTGCAATTTCACGTGGAAAATGGGAGGCGTTGCCAAATCAGGCAGCATCTGTGCGTCGTGTTAGCGTTATTGGTAAGAAGATTTTACAATTTTGGGGTTTTTGTGACTTCTGAACAATTTACAGGTTGGCTTCCCCGTGCAACGATACAGAACTTGAAATGATCTGCTTCGCCCAACGAACGGCGAGGTTTCAAATTCCACGGGAGGAAAATAAATGGATCGTCGTTCTTTTCTAAAGAATTCCGCATTGGGTGGCACAGCCGCCGCTGCGACAACACTGGCCGCACCTGCCTACGCAGCGGGCCACCGCACGCTGACAATGGTTACATCCGTTCCAGATGGCTTTGCTGTCTTCGATGACGCCGCCGAGCACATGATCAGCCTTGTCAACGCAATGGGTGAAGGCGAAATCTCCATCGAGAAAAAGGCCGCTGGCCAGCTTGTTGGTGCGTTTGAAGTGTTTGACGCTGTGTCTTCTGGTCAGGCTGACATGTACCACTCTGCAGACTATTACTTTGGTGGTCAGCACCCTGGTTACTATTTCTTCACTGCTGTTCCGTTTGGTGCAACAGGTGGCGAAATGGCCAGCTGGTACTACCACGGTGGTGGCCGCGCACTGCACGACGAGCTTGGCGAAATCTTTGGCCTGAAATCGTTCCTTGCGGGTAACACTGGTCACCAGCCCGGTGGTTGGTTCAACAAAGAAATCAACTCTGCAGCTGATTTGCAGGGTCTGAAATTCCGTATGCCGGGCCTTGGTGGTTTGGCGCTGGGCCGCACAGGTGCGTCCGTTCAGAACATTCCGGGTGGTGAAATCTATCAGTCGCTGTCTTCTGGCGCGATTGACGGTGCTGAGTGGATCGGTCCGTTCGCGGATGAACGCCTTGGCTTCCAGGAAATCTGTGAGTTCTACTACACAGGCGGTATGCACGAGCCGGGTTCCGCGCTTGTATCTGCAACCAACCTTGATGTGTTCAATGAGCTGACACCAAAGCAGCAGAAAATCATCGAAACAGCAGCAGCGGCAACACACCAGTGGTCCTTGTCCCAGTCCAACTATAACAACGGTGCCGCGCTTGAGCGTCTGAAGGCGCAGGGTGTTAAGGTTCTGGAATTCGGTGATGACATCTGGGATGCCTTCGGCGTCGCAGCCGCCGAGGCTCTGGATGATTTCATGGATGACGAGCTGTTCGCGCGTATCCGTGCAAGCCAAGAAACTGCCGTAAACTCCGTGTTTGATTGGACATCCGTGTCTGATGACGTGTTCACCGCCCAGCGTGGTCGTGTGCGCGCAGGCTAAGGCTTTGGCTTTCGTGGATCAGAATTGATCCGCGATGATATTCGTATGGCTCCGCTCACCACGGCGGGGCCATACACTCATCGCACTCCAGTTGGCTGTGCGATCACGAAATTTTCTAAAAATGTCGAACGACATTGGGGGGCATCATGGAAGAAGACGCCGCAGACGCGGGTGGTTTCTGGCTATCCTACGAGAACGGATTTACGCAATGGTTTGAGCGGCTACAGGGCAATGCGCCCGAAGGCGCCGATCCTATTGCGCCAGCCGAAACCCTTCTTGGTGCGCTGTTAAACAGCATTCTTTGGTTCTTTGGGAACATTATCGAAGCGTTCTACAACATCCTATATGCTGTGACCCATCCCGCAGATTGGTTGGCGTGGGTGCCCTATACCAACTCGGCCATTCCCGAAACCGACATTAAAGTATCGCTGATGCGGTTCATTTATTACGGCGGGTCGGTCGAGTTCTTTTTTGCTATGTTCACGCTGTTCTTGGTGGTCACCGCAATCGCGCTGAGCAACCGAAACATCATGTGGGGCATTGTGCGCGGCCTTGAAACCTTGGCCAACGGCGTTGGCCGCCCGGTTGCGTGGGCTGGACTGATCATGGTTCTCATTCAGGTTTTGATCGTCTTTATGCAGCGTGTGTTTGCGGTGTCCGAGATTTCGATGGGGTTTGGCATGATCATTTCCCACGACGTCAGTTGGTGGGCTGAAAGCCTGAAATTCTACAACGCGGCCATCGTGTGCCTGTGTGTAACGTATACATTCGTGCAAGGTGGTCATGTCCGGGTCGATCTGGTTTATGCGGCTGTCGGTCATCGCACGAAGCGGATCATTGATATGGTCGGTTCGCTTATTTTCATGGTGCCGGCCGCAATCGTTACATGGATGTATGGCTGGTATTTCATGTGGCGCCATCTGGTTGTGCCCAATCCATCCGCGTCTGACAGTTTAGATCGGTTGATCACCAAGGCACGTGCGTTGCGCTGGAACGTGGAAACAATCGGGTTCAGCCCCAACGGGTTTAACGCCTATTTCCTGTTCAAGGTTTTGTTGGTGCTGTTCACATTGCTGGTGATGCTTCAGGCGGTCGCCTTCTTCTACCGCTCATATCTTGAAATGGTCGAGGGCGAGGACAGCGCCGGGAAATATTTGGACAAAGACAGCCTTGGTGAAGGCCAAGAAGCCTTCGAGGGGACGCACTAATGCTTTTCGGTTTGGACGGGGTAGAAATTGGCCTCATCATCGTATTCTTGTGCCTATTTTCGGGCATTCTGTCAGGCTTTCCAGTGGCCTTTGCCATCGGCGGTTCCGGCATAATTTCTTTCGGGATCATCGCTGCGCTGGATTCGGGCGGCTACCTGATCCATCAGGCGATTGATACATCAACAGCTGAATATGCGGCGATCGTGGCAGAAGGGGTGAGGGCGGATACCATATCGGTGTTCCGTTTCCCGGACTTGCCAAGGATTGCGGAACCGGTTTTCCCATCGGGGTGGGAAACGGCGATGGATCGCAATGTATCCTTTGTCGTGAACCGCATGAACGAACGGGTGCTGGCTGGCCAGTCCATTGAAACGCTGCTTGCCGTGGCGATGTTTGTCTTGATGGGAATCACGCTGGAACGTTCAAAGATCGCGGATGATTTGCTGACCACCATGAGCCGTGTTTTTGGCGGCTTGCCTGGTGGTTTGGCGGTATCGGTGGTTGTGGTCGGTGCGTTCCTGGCTGCGTCAACGGGCATTGTCGGGGCTACCGTCGTGACGATGGGCCTGCTGTCTTTGCCGACGATGCTGCGGGCGGGGTATTCCAAAGAACTGGCCACAGGTGTGATCGCAGCGTCCGGCACCTTGGGGCAGATCATTCCACCGTCCATCGTGATTGTCTTACTGGGGACTTTGGCGGGGGATTTATACTCTGCGGCGCAAGAAGACCGCGCGATGTTGGCAGGCTGTACCGATGCCTTGACCTATCTTGGCACACCTGCGGTGTTGTCTGTCGGGACATTGTTTCAGGCGGCCCTGCTGCCCGGGATTTTGCTGGCGGGTCTGTATGCGGGGTATGCGTTCTGCTTCGCCTTGCTGAACCCATCCAAAGCACCGGCTGTTCAAATGGGATCGGCCAACAGTGAACCCATTACAAAGAACGAAGGCCTGACATGGTTCTTGGTTGTGCCGGGTGGTTTGATCATTGCCTTGGTGTTCTTGATGAACCTTGGCGTTGTGGGCAGCCAGTCCGTTATCGTGGACAGCTTTAGCGACAGCACAGAACAGGCAAGCCTGCGCACGAATGTGTCAGATGAATGCGCTGCCTCCATGCGCGAATTGCACGGGGACGAAGCTTGGGAAACCGCGCTGGCCCAACAGGCCGCCATCGAAGCATCGGGTGGGGCCGTAGAGGCCCGTGAATACACACCCGAAGAACGCGCCGCCCTTGTGGAAGAAGCCGTTGCAGATGCGCCAATGATCGGCACAGGTCTTGCAGTGATGGTGGTTCTATTGGCACTGATCCTGACAACAGCACGGGGTGTTTCGCCGTCAAAAGACCCGATGCCATTAATTGTCGGCGGTGCAGGGCTGCTGGCGATTTTGCTGTTGGATGTCTTTGCCATCTCTCCGTTGACGTCGCCCGGAATGACCACATTGATCATCCTTATCCCGCTGATCGTTGTGTGCTGGGCGATGGTTCCGGCATTCTCGCGTCTGGCAAAGAATGATCTGCTCCGGGTGGTTTTCCCGCCCTTGGTTTTGATTGTTGCTGTGCTGGGGTCGATCCTTGGTGGTGTGACCAACCCAACGCCAGCAGCGGCGCTCGGGGCAGGTGGGGCCATTATGCTGGCGGCCTATCGCAGACTTCGCGACGATGAAAAATCGGGGAAGATCATCTTGTTGGCCTCTGGTGCGGTTTTGTTGATGCTGATTGTCGGCATCAACTTTGACATGCGTTTGGGACAAGACGATGTGTCGTTTGAAGACTATCTTGCGTTTATCTTCGCATTTTCGATGTTCCTGTTTTCCATGTTCGGGCTGTTGTATGGCTGCGCCGTCCTTTGGCTTGGTGGCGTCCTGACCCCTGTGGTGCGCGAAACTGCCAAGGTGACAAGCATGGTGTTCACCATTCTGATCGGTTCGCAATTGTTGAACTTGGTTGTGATCTCGTTCGGGGGGGAACACTACATCCAGCAATTCTTGCGCAGCTTTGACGAAGAATGGACAGTGTTCCTGATCGTGATGCTGGTGCTGTTCGTGCTTGGATTTGTTCTCGACTTTCTTGAGATCATCTACATCGTGATCCCGATCGTTGGACCCGTCATTTATGGCGGTACATTTGATCCCAAATGGGTGACGATTATGATTGCCGTGAACTTGCAAACATCGTTCCTAACGCCGCCGTTTGGGTTTGCGTTGTTCTATTTGCGTGGTGTTGCCCCCAAAGAGGTCACGACAGGTCATATCTATCGCGGGGTTGTCCCGTTTGTAGGCATCCAAGTGTTCGGCTTGCTGATCCTTGCGTTCTTCCCTGCGATTGTGACCATCGTTCCTGCTTTGTTGAACTAAGATCAGCAAGGACAAGAAAGATAAAAGAAAAGGGCGCCTTAGTCGGGGCGCCCTTTTTCTTGGGGCTCGGTTCTTTGGACGGGCATGCGCGGCCCTCAGCACAAATTAGTCGTGATCACCCGGCAGGCTGATCTGTGCAACCTGTTCCGCAATAGGCGCAACAGACATCGGGTTAATGTCAGACGAGTAGTCCATCGGATCACGAAGCGCTTCCCACGTCCCATCTCGGTAAATCTCAACGCCTTTGAAATTGGCCTTGTAGCCCATCTTGTCAGACCCCGGCACCCAATACCCCAAATAAACAAACGGCAGTTCCAGTTCCCGTGCGATCGCAATGTGATCAAGGATCAAGTACGTCCCCAACGAGTTCTTGGTCAGTTCTGGCGAAAAGAACGAATACACCATTGACACCCCGTCATCCAAAACATCGGTCAAACTGACCGCCCGTAAGTCTTCATAAGGGTCATCTGGTTCAGACTGGGACGTGCGGTATTCTATCAAACGTGTGCGGATCGGTGTTTCTTCAACCATGGCGGCGAATTCAAAAAGGTCCATGTCGGCCATGCCGCCCGTGGCATGGCGCCCGTCAAGGTAGTCACGAAACAGTGCATACTGCGCCTCGGTCGCCCAAGGTGAAGACGCTGAGCGTGTTAGATCAGCATTGCGTTTCGCCACCCGCTTCTGGCTGCGCGAAGGTTCGAAATCGGATACGCGGATGCGTGCGGATAAACATGCACTGCAATCGGCACAACTCGGGCGATACAACACATTTTGACTGCGCCGAAACCCCTGCTTGGACAAGCCATTGTTTAGCTTTTCGGCAGCGTCACCCTGCAGCGCTGTAAACAGCTTCCGTTCCATGCGCCCATCAAGATAGGGGCAAGGCTGCGGGGCCGTGACGTAGAATTGCGGCGCGATGGGAAGACTGTGACGCATTGGGTTCCATTTACATGTACTTTCCTAAAGTAGCGTTCCCGCGCTGCGCCGCCAACCCCCACTTATGGGGGAGGTTTATGAACCTGACTTAGCGTTCGGCATCGCCCTGCGCGATGACCGCCCGTTCGTCCAGAAACGCATCAAATTCAGATTGGTCCTTGGCGTCCCGCAAGCGGGATAGAAAACCTTCGAAGTTCTGCTGTTCCATTTCAAGACGTTCGATCATCTCAAGACGATAGGCATCAAAGGCTGCGTTTCCACTGCTTTTCTGTGCGGTTGTCGGAACGAGCGATTTCATCGCTTCGTCGATGTCGCGCGGCGGATCAGATGGTGTGCCAGTCGGCGCAAACCCGCCACGCCACGCAAGGATGATCGCGATCGCGACGCCTGCTGGCCAGAAAACATCCAGTGCAATAATGGTGACCGGAATGGCAAAACCAGCAAACAAGACGGTGGACAAAATCTGGACCGCGAGGTGCATTTGTTGCGGCGCAGGGGTGTCGTTGCGCAGTGTCCCTTGGAAATTTGTATATGTGTCTGATGTTGTCATGTTTGTCCCCAGTGTATCTGAAATGATGGTGCTTTGTTAATGTGCCGGACGCCCCGCAGGGGACGCCCGATCTGGTGCGTTCAGTTATGATTTCTTCTTTGGCTCATCATAGGCGTCATCGTCCGCCGCAACGTCGTCAGCATCGTCATGAACGGTGCGCGCAGCGCGATCATCCATAAACTGATCAAATTCGGCCTTGTCCTTTGCGTCGCGCAGACGCTTGAGAAATTCTTCGAAATTGTGCTGTTCGTCTTCCAGACGCTTCAGCGTATCGGCCTTATAGGCGTCAAAGGCGGAATTGCCCGAAGAGGTCATTGCGCTGCGCATGGCGTGGCGCGTTGAATGGCGGCTGCGTTTGGCCGCGCAGTTTCCTGAAAACATACGTTTGCTCCATATCATATAGCCAAGAAGGGCGAGGCCGATGGGCCACACAAAGATAAAGCCAAGGACCATTGCCGCGATCCATGCGCCTTTGCCCCGCTCATCCAGCCAATTTTCTGTGCGCTGAAACCAGTTGCCGTTGCGGACAGGTTGAGCGTAGGGGGCGTTATAGTCGATGTTGGTGGACGAGGTGGTCATCTGCGGTGCTCCGTGTTGTGTGCCGATTGGCGGGTTACAGTTGATGTGAATGCCTTTCACATTATTGAAGATGGGGTGGACCACGCCGCGCGGCAAGCCCTAATGTAAATGTTTTTTACATTTACATGATAGCCATTTGTTTTTAAGATATTTTATCTTTTTGAAAGACGAACTTGGGAACGCGAAAGCACTCAAAAAGGGCTAAAACGTGAAGGTCGCGTCAACCGCATTTGACAGCTTTTGAAGAATTTTCGGTTCGATCGGAAAAATATGTCGCGGCGTGCCTGCCGCCGCGTATACGACATCGAAATCAGACAGGCGCGGGTCCCAATACGCGGTGATTGGGTTCAAATGCCCCACAGGTGACACACCGCCGATCGCAAAACCTGTTTGGGCGCGGATCAGGGCCGCGTCCGCTTTGCCCAACGGTTCACCGGCAACTTGACTGGCCAATTCGGGATCGACCTGATTGCCACCTGCGGTCACAAACAAAATGGCCTTGTCCGATGTCTGTCCACGAAAAATGATTGATTTCGCGATTTGATCGATTGCGCACTGCGCGGCATCCGCTGCCTGTTGGGCCGTGCGGGTTTCGCCGGGCATTTCCAGCGGGGCAATGTCATGCCCCGCGGTAATCAACGCGTTTACGACTCGTCTTAGGCTTTTGCTCATGATCCCATCGTGCCAAGCCTTTCGCGCATTGACCAGCCCGCAGCAGGGCCGCACAGTCTGGTCATGACATTCGCCAGCCGTATGACCCGATGCCCACTCCCATTTGACGCCGCCCTTGGCGCAGACGCGTCCGACGCCTTCGGAGATTTTGGATCAGATGTGCGTGGGTTAATTGCGGGCGCTGCAGGGTGTAGCCCCCATTTGGCAGGCCTTTTGCGACGCGACGGGGCGTGGCTGGCCAGTGTATTGGACACCCCGGAGCAGGGACGAGACGCAGAACTAAACGCAATCGCAGGCCTGTCGTTGGCGGATCTTCCGACGGGGCTGCGACAGGCAAAACGACGGATCGCGTTGCTTACAGCGGTGGCGGACCTTGGTGGGGTTTGGTCCCTGCAAGACGTGACCGGCGCGCTGTCGCATTTGGCGGATCATGCCGTTGATGTCGCGCTGAAGCGTCTTGTCGGTGCTGAAATTGAACGCGGCAAATTGCCGGGGCTGGGTCAGGATGACATCGCAACGGCGGGTGGCATGGTCAGCCTTGCGATGGGCAAAGGCGGAGCGTTCGAATTGAACTATTCGAGCGACATTGATTTGATCTGTCTGTTTGATGAAACGCGTTTCGCGCCCGATGATTTTCATGACGCGCGATCATCCTTCGTGCGGGTCACCCGAAAAATGGCTGGGTTGTTAAGCGATTTGACCGGGGATGGCTATGTATTTCGTACGGACCTGCGCCTGCGTCCTGATCCGTCCGTAACGCCCGTGTGCCTGTCTATAGACGCGGCAGAGCGATATTACGAAAGCGTCGGGCGTACATGGGAACGCGCCGCCTATATCAAGGCGCGCGCTGCAGCGGGGGACGTGGATGCCGGAGAGCGGTTTTTGAATACCTTAACGCCCTTTGTGTGGCGCAAGCACCTGGATTTTGTAGCGATCCAAGACGCCCATGATATGCGGCTGCGTATTCGCGAACATAAAGGTCTGGGCGGTCCGATCAGCCTGCCAGCGCACAACATGAAATTGGGGCGCGGGGGGATACGCGAAATCGAATTCTTCGCCCAAACCCGCCAATTGATTGCAGGTGGGCGCGATCCATCCTTACGTTGCTCCGGCACGGTTGACGCGCTTGCCGCCCTTGCCGCTGCGGGGTGGGTGGACACGGGCGAGGCTGATGTTCTGAGCAACCATTATCGCGCACACCGCGAGGTGGAACATCGTTTGCAAATGATCAACGACGCCCAAACCCATGATCTACCAACGTCCGAAGATGGTTTTGCCCGATTGGCTGCATTCATGGGCGTTGATGTGTCTACCTTAAAGACTGACATTAAGGCCCGCCTTGAAGAGGTTCACGCCCTGACCGAAGGTTTTTTTGCGCCAAGCGCCGCGACAGATCCTGTTCCAGCGGCCGCGCACCTTAGCGAAGACATCACACAGCGGTGGCTTGCCTATCCTGCGCTGCGGTCCGAACGCGCTGTTGAAATCTTTGAGCGGCTTAAGCCGACCCTTCTTTCGGCAATGGCTGACGCCGCAAAACCGGACGAGGCATTGCGCGCCTTTGAGGATTTTCTATCAGGCTTACCCGCTGGAGTGCAGGTGTTTTCGCTGTTTGAGGCAAACCCACGGCTTACCCAATTGATCGTGGACATCGTCGCTACTGCACCGGCATTGGCGCAATACCTTAGCCGCAATGCTGGGGTGTTTGATGCGGTGATTGGCGGGGACTTTTTTGCGCCTTGGCCGGGGTGCGATGCATTGAAGTCCGATTTATCAGACCTGCTCTGGCGGGCCGCCGATTATGAATCGCGGCTTGATGCGGCAAGGCGTTGGAAAAAGGAATGGCATTTTCGCATCGGAGTTCATCATCTTCGGGGGCTGATTGACGCCAACACCGCCGGAACCCAATACGCACAGTTGGCGCAGGCGGTTCTGGGTGCACTATTTCCGGTTGTCGTTGATCACTTTGCACACAAACACGGCGTGCCGCCGGGGCGTGGTGCGGTTGTGCTTGGTATGGGATCGCTTGGGGCAGGGCGGCTGCATGCGGCATCTGATCTTGATTTGATCGTCATTTATGATGGGTCAGGTGTTGAAGAATCCGATGGCGGGCGCCCCTTGGCGACGAGAACCTATTATGCCCGACTAACGCAGGCACTGGTCACGTCGATATCCGCGCAGATGGCCGAAGGGCGGTTGTACGAGGTTGATATGCGTTTGCGCCCGTCCGGTGGGCAAGGCCCCGTAGCCACAGCGTTTTCGGGCTTTGAATCCTATCAAATGGACGAAGCCTGGACATGGGAACACCTTGCTTTGACACGGGCGCGCGTTGTGGCGGGCAACATGATTTTGGCCAAAGATGTTGAAGACGTTCGAACCCGCGTCATCATGGCCAAATCTGAACGTAAGACAATCAAAGGTGATGTTGGCGATATGCGCAGGCGGATTGCATCGGCCAAATCCGGCGAAGGCCCATATGACGCCAAGATCGGGGCAGGGCGTTTGCAAGACGTTGAACTTTGCGGGCAATTGTTGGCCTTGATCGCAGGTGCGCAAAGCCGTGCGACGGATGATCAGATTGATGCAGGTGTCGCGGGCGGGGTCTTGGACGCCGCAAAAGGGGGGGCCTTAAAGGATGCGGCGCGGTTGTGTTGGACGGTACAGTCTGCCGCACAGCTTTTGCTGGGTTCAAGTCTGGACATAGAACGGATAGGCGAAAGCGGAAAACGGTTTTTGATACGTGAAACGGGCATGCACGACATGGCCGAACTTGTCGCGAACATGGAACAGGTTTGCGGGGACGCCGCAAGCACGATTGAAGATGTGATTGGGGATGCGGATGCGCAAAGGTGACACGCTTGATCCGAAAGGGCTCATCGAAGAGGCCTATAAAATTGATGGCATTACCGCGGCTGAATGCCGATCTATCTTTCTAGATTGGGCGCTAAGTTTTGATGGCGACGCGCGCGCAGGTATTGCCGCGCTTTTGGAACGACACGGCGACGCGGCGGATGATCACCCAATGACGGCCACTTTGGGCGAAGGGCTTAAGACAATCGCGACGCCACGCCGCCGCGGCGGGCGACGTGCGCGCGTTCCGGATTAAGGTTTAACGTGGTAGGGACGCGGCCTGCGCGGCCAGTGCAGTGATGCCCGCCCAATCCGCGGATTTGACCAATTTGGTCGGAGCCACCCAAGACCCGCCAACACAAACGGTGTTGGACAACGCAAGGTAATCCGGCGCGTTGGCAAGGCTCACGCCGCCGGTCGGGCACCATTTGACATGCAGCAATGGGCCGCCGATGCCCTTTAGGGCCGCGGCACCGCCGTTTGCTTCGGCGGGAAAGAATTTCTGGATCGTGTATCCACGTTCGAGCAACTTCATGGATTCTGTTGATGTCGCCGCGCCGGGCAGCAAGGGCAGATCGTTGGCTTCACAAGCGTCCAGCAAACGATCCGTTGCGCCGGGCGACACGCCGAACGTGGCGCCTGCTGCTTTGGCGTTTTCAACATCCTTAGACGTCAACAAAGTTCCTGCGCCAACGGTGCCGCCTTCCACCTTTGCCATTTCCCGAATGACTTCAAGCGCGGCGGGGGTGCGCAACGTGACCTCAAGCGCGGGCAACCCACCCGCGATCAACGCCTGCGCCAACGGCGCGGCGTCCGCCGCATCATCCACAACCAGCACAGGTACGACGGGGGCCAGTGCACATACCTCGGCGGCAAGTTCAGAAGCGCGTTCAGGGGTCATAATAATTTCCTTTTGCGGGGGATCAGTTCAGAAAAATAAGCAGGCGTTAAAGCACAACGCCCGCGCCTTCTGTCGCCGGGCCGACGGTGTTGCGGAACATTTCAAACAATTCGCGCCCCACGCCGGTGCCATTGCCTGTCAAATCGGCCTCTGCGGGGGTGCGTCCTGTCAAATCACTGAGACATTCTAATGTGCTGTTGCTGGCATCAAGGCGCAGAATGTCGCCATCGCGCAGCAAACTGATCGGGCCGCCATCTGCGGCTTCTGGGGCGCAATGGATTGCGGCCGGTACTTTTCCGGATGCGCCGGACATGCGTCCGTCCGTGACCAAAGCGACCTTAAGCCCGCGATCCTGTAGAACCGCCAGCGTCGGCGTGAGCGAATGTAGTTCCGGCATTCCGTTGGATTTCGGTCCTTGGAAACGCACCACGATAATCGTGTCTTGTGTCAGTTCGCCCGCGTTAAAGGCCGCCTTGACGTCATGTTGTTCGTGGAAAATGCGCACAGGGGCTTGGATGATATGGCGTTCTGGTGCGACGGCAGAAATTTTGATCACGGCACGCCCAATATTACCATTGAGCTGAACCAAGCCGCCTTGTGGGGCAAAAGGATCCTTTGCGGGTCGCAAGATCTTGTCGTTGTGGGTTTCTTTGGGGCCTTCGCGATAGTGGAAGCCGCCATGCTGTAGTTCCGGTTCGAACGTATAAAGGTTCATCCCAGAGCCAGCGACGGTTTTGACGTCTTCGTGCATCAACCCTGCGTCGAGCAGACTGTTGATCATAAATTGCAGGCCACCAGCGGCGTGAAAATGGTTCACATCCGCCAATCCATTTGGATAAACCTTTGCCATCAAGGGTGTCACGGACGAAATGTCAGAAAAATCTTCGAGGTCGAGGATAACGCCCGCGGCGCGCGCCATTGCGGGCAGGTGAAGCACAAGGTTGGTCGACCCGCCCGTTGCCATCAACCCAACAAGGCCGTTCACAAACGCCTTTTCATCCAAAATGTCTGACACAGGTGTATAGTCATTTCCAAGCGCCGTAATTTCCAACGCGCGTTTGGTGGCCTGAAGCGTCAATTCTTCGCGCAGGTCCGTGTGCGGGTTTACGAAGGACGCGCCGGGCAGGTGTAAGCCCATGAATTCCATCAGCATCTGATTGGTGTTTGCGGTCCCATAAAATGTGCAAGTGCCGGGCCCATGGTAAGACGCCATTTCAGCCTTCATCAATTCCGCGCGGTCGATGTTGCCTTTGGCAAATTCCTGACGAACACGCGCCTTTTCATCATTTGGCAGGCCGGACACCATCGGGCCTGCGGGCACGAACAAGCCGGGGATATAGCCGAACGTCGCGGCGGCCATGATCAGGCCGGGTACGATTTTGTCGCAAACACCAAGGTACAGCGCAGAATCAAACACGTTATGGGACAACCCGATACCTGCAGCCAACGCAATTACATCACGTGAAAATAGGGACAGTTCCATACCTGTTTGGCCTTGGGTAACGCCATCACACATCGCAGGAACACCCCCTGCAACCTGCGCTGTGCCACCAAAGGCGCGGGCGGCGGCCCTGATTTTATCTGGATAGATTTCAAACGGTTGATGCGCTGACAACATATCATTGTAGGCCGTGATGATCCCGATATTTGGCGCTTTTTCAGCAACCAGCGTGCCCTTGTCGTCACCCATCGCGGCATAGGCGTGGGCCTGATTGCCGCAGGTGAAATGTGCCCGACGTGGGCCATCAGATGCGGCGTTCGCCATACGATCAAGATACGTCTTACGCGCCTTCTCAGAACGTTCAATGATGCGATCCGTCACGCGTGCGATTGTCGGGTTGAGGGCCATGGTGTCCTACAAAGCTGTGTGTTTGCAAACGCCCTAGCATGATTGGTTAGCGCTAACAACGCATGAATGCGCCAAGTTTGACAGATCGTGGTGCCACATCAACTACGCCAAATGACCTCCCAATTACCTTTTGTTAACCACATTCTTGCCCCAACTTTTGCGCCATATTGATCGTGCCTCGTGGGGGGGCAAGCAACTGGGCAAAGCCCCGGAGGATATAATGAAACTACTTAAGACCGTTGCATTTGGCGCAATTGCCGCCGCCCTAACAGCCTGTTCTTCCGTTGACACCGTGTCCCGGAACGCCCCGCTGGAAGCACCACGCGTCGCAGCATCAGCCGCGCCCCAAGTTTTGCGCGACTACGCGCTGCATTCCATTCGCTTTGCGATTCCCGATGACATGACTGTATCCGAAGCCAATTCTTACTATCCTGTCGCCGACATCGTGTGGCGCGGTGATCCGCTTGGCAATCGCAGCGAACAGATTTCGACGATCTTTCAATCGGCGATTATGGCCGCAGGTGAAGGCCTGACAGGGTCCGTTCCTATCACAGTCGATGTGACGTTAGCGCGGTTCCATTCTTTAACCGAGCGCACGCGGTATTCTGTTGGTGGTGTCCATTCGATCAAGTTCGATTTGACGATCCGATCTGCAACGACTGGTGAAATTCTGGAACCCACACGCCGCATAAACGGCGATTTGTCGGCCCTTGGTGGGTATGCTGCACTTGCAGCTGATAATGCCGGACAAACACAAAAGGTACGTATCACCGCGCATCTCAGCAATTTGTTCTTTTCTGAACTGACAGGTCTGACAGGTCGTGCAACGAACGCTGAAACGGGCAGCTGATCCGCTTTCCATAGGACAAAAGACACGGTAAGGGGGCTGTTATGAAACAGCTCCCTTTGCCCGTCGTTCGCCTGCTTCCCAAAGCAAAACCGCAAGTCATTCGCCACGGATTTCCGTGGGTTTTTGCCAATGAACTGGTGATGGATCGCCGCACAAAAGGGCTGTCCCACGGTGGGCTCGTCGTGCTTGAGGATGCGGAACGTCGCCCGCTTGGGCTTGGTACCATCAACCCCAAAAGCAAAATCGCCGTGCGGATGCTGGATTTTGACCCAGATGCGCAGGTGGACGAAGCATGGTTTGCAGCCAAGTTGACCCGCGCATTGCAGCACCGCGACGCAATTTACGATGCGCCGTTTTATCGTCTGGTCCACGCCGAAGCGGACGGATTGCCCGGTGTCATTATTGATCGTTTTGGCGATGTCGCTGTCGTTCAACCAAATGCAGCCTATGCGGAACGGATGTTAGAACCGCTTGTTGCTGCATTGGTTGCCGTGACGGGTGTTAAGACGGTGATAAAGAACGGCACGGGGCGCGCACGAAGCCTGGAAGGATTGGATGAAGACATGGCCGTTGCATACGGCCCAGAGCCCAAAGGGCCGGTAAGCGTGCAAATGAACGGTGCCACCTACATGGCAGATGTCATGGGTGGGCAGAAAACAGGCCTGTTTTTGGATCAGCGTCCCAATCACGCGTTTGCTGCGACTTTGGCCAAGGGCGGGAAGATCCTGGATGTCTTCAGCCATGTCGGCGGGTTCGCCTTGGCGGCTTTGGCTGGCGGAGCGGCATCGGCCCTGTCAGTTGATGGATCAGCGGCGGCACTGAACCTCGCACAGGCGGGGGCAGACGCAAGCGGTGTTGCCGACAGATTTGAGACCCGCCAAGGCGACGCCTTTGATGTGCTAGAAACCTTGGGTAAGGACGGCGCGACATTTGATGTGGTCGTCTGTGATCCACCTGCTTTCGCCCCGAGCAAAGCCACCGCCGAAAAAGGGTTGCGCGCCTACGAACGCGTGGCGCGGCTGGCCGCACCTTTGGTCAAAGACGGCGGGTATCTTGTTTTGTGTTCCTGTTCCCATGCCGCTGATTTGAAACGCTTTCGGGACGCGTCCGCACGCGGGATCGGACGGGGAGGGCGGCGGCCGCAACTTGTCTACACAGGCTCTGCTGGCCCTGATCATCCGTTGCTGCCCCAACTCGCCGAAAGCGGCTATCTGAAGGCCTTGGCGTTCCGACTATGAGGGTCCTGATCGACGCCTGCGTCCTGTATCCAACCGTGATGCGGGAAGTGGTGCTGGGGGTTGCGGCGACAGGTCTGTTTGAGCCGCGATGGTCGCCGCGCATCTTGGAGGAATGGGCGCGCGCGGCCCGAAAAATCGGACCCGAAGGCGAAACAATCGCGCGCGCTGAAATCGCGGTGATATGCGATCGATTTCCCAATGCTATGGTGCAAATTCCGCAAGGTTTAGAAGCGCGCCTTTGGTTGCCCGACCCCAACGATGTACACGTGTTTGCGGCAGCAATTGGAAGTTCGTCGGATGCGATCATGACCGTCAATGCAAAAGATTTCCCACGCGGTGAACTTGCCGAACAAGGAGTGGAGCGTGTGGATCCCGACGGTTTCTTAGTGCGGTTGGCGCAAAACCACCCCAAAGCTGTTCAATCTGTTGGTGATGCGGTTTTGGATGAAGCGCGGCGGTTGTCCGGCGAACCGTGGGAGATGCGCAAGCTGATGCGCAAAGCGCGGCTGCCTCGGTTGGGGAAGTTTCTAAGTTTTTGAGTCTGAGTATTTAAGAACCAAAGAAGCCGAAGGTCGGGACCGGGTTTAAGCGTTCCACTTTGCTTCATTGGTTTCGATGGCGGCGATGCGTTCGGCCGTTTTCGGATGGCTCAGCAGCCATGCAGGTTGCGCGGCCCCGCGCGCGCCTGTCAGCTGCTCAAGCTTGGTGAACAGCGTTTTTTGTGGCTGCGTTCCGATGCCCGCTTTAATCATCAGTGCGCTGGCATAAGCATCGGCTTCGTATTCATCAGATCGTGACAAGCGCGCCATCAATAGGGTCATGGCGGCATTCGCGATCATTGGGCCGATGCCGGGAATAAAGCGCGACAGAACCATCGCAAGTGCGGTGCGAAGGGCGTTTTGACCTGAAAAATCGATCATCCTGCGCCGTGAATGGCCTAAGGCGACATGGCCGAGTTCGTGGGCTATCACACTGGCCATTTCTTGGGCTGTGACATCACCCTGTTTGTATTTGTTGAAAAAACCGCGCGTAATGAAAATGCGCCCATCTGGTGCGGCAAGCCCATTGATGGGGTCTATTTCATAAATGTGAACCTTAATTCGGGGGATTTCCACAACCTTGGCCATGTCGGCGGTCAAGGCACGCAGTTTGGGATCGGCCAGTTCAGTTGATTTTTGATCCAGTTCCCGGCCCAAACGCCACGCAGACAAACGATACATAACGATGCCGTAGCCAATGGCCAAAAGGATGGGGGCGAATTTTAACATAGGTTAGATATGGGGCGTTCGGGCATTGGCGGCAAGTTACATGCGAAAATTCGCAACGTTTATGTCAGAACCTTCATGCCGCGTTCGATGCCAGACAACGTCATTGGGACCATACGCTCTGCGCCAAAGATCTGTTGGATCATTTGAACGGATTGTGTGTAGCGCCAATAGTGTTCGTCCAACGGGTTGAGCCAAAGATGACTGGGCCATTGGTCGCGCGCGCGTTCAAGCCACGTTTGTCCTGCTTCGGCGTTCCAATGTTCGTTGGCACCGCCTTTGTAGGCGACTTCGTAGGGGGACATGGATGCATCGCCGACAAAGATGCATTTGTAATCGGACCCGTAGGTGCGCAACACGTCCCATGTGGGGGTTTGCGCATCCCAGCGGCGACGGTTGTCACGCCAGACACCTTCGTAAAGGCAGTTGTGGAAATAAAAGTGTTCCAAGTGTTTGAATTCTGATTTGGCGGCGCTGAACAATTCTTCGACCAGTTTGATGTGCGGGTCCATTGAACCGCCCACATCCAAGAACAACAGCACCTTTACCGCGTTGCGCCGCTCTGGCCGCGTTTGCACATCGAGATAGCCGTTTTCAGCCGTGGCGCGGATCGTCCCGTCAAGGTCAAGCTCATCTGCTGCCCCGTCACGTGCCCATCGGCGTAGGCGTTTCAGGGCGACTTTGATGTTGCGGGTACCAATTTCGATGTTGTCATCAAGATTGCGAAATTCTCTCTTGTCCCAGACTTTCACGGCGCGCCCATGGCGCGACGTGTCTTGTCCGATCCGAACGCCTTCGGGGTTGTACCCATATGCGCCAAAGGGCGAGGTGCCTGCGGTTCCGACCCATTTAGAGCCACCTTGGTGACGGCCTTTTTGCTCGTCGAGCCGTTTCTTTAGCGTTTCCATGAGTTTATCGAAGCCTCCTAAGGCTTCGATTTCGGCCTTTTCGGCATCGCTAAGGTGCTTTTCCGCCATCTTGCGCAGCCAGTCTTCGGGGATGTCAACGGCGTTCATGACATCGTCGGCGCTAAGGCCCTCTAGGCCTTCAAAGGCGGCAGCAAAGGCGCGATCGAATTTGTCTATGTTGCGCTCGTCTTTGACCATGCAGGTGCGGGCCAGAAAATAGAACGCGTCTATGTCATAGGTCGCTAAACCCGCGGTCATGCCTTCTAGAAACGTCAGGTATTCACGCAAGGAGACCGGCACGCCCCCGCGTCGAAGCTGATCGAAAAAGGGCAAAAACATTAGGTGTACTGGCGGGTGATGATCACGGCGATGAACATGCCAATGACACCAAAAATCATAGCAAACACAGCAGCCCATTGTGCCATGTCAGCAGGTTTTCCGCCTTTGGACTTCGCCCGAAATGCCCCCAAAACCGCCCCGATAAAAAGACCGCTAAGTGGGTAGATCATGGTGTTAGGTCCCTTTGAGTGGATTGAGCGACGCGATTTCGCGCAAACGCGCGCGCACGTTGCTGTCTTTGCCAAATCCGTAGCGCGCCCATCCCAAAGAGTCCATGCGCACTGCGCGTCCTTCTGGGGTGCGGCCCAACATTTCCAGTGCTTCGGCCTTGAACATCATCAACGTTGCCAGCAAGGCGGCGTTTTCATGTGCGGCTGCAATAGGCATGGCGTTGTCCACAAGGTTTAACACGGCTTGGCCATCACCTGATGACATAGCGAACGCAGCGAGTTGAACAGAGACATGGGCGGCATGCAGGCGCGTTTCCGGCGAGCGGTTGTAAATGCGCAAAGATTCATTGAACGCGGCCAAGGCAATGTCGCTGTTATATCCGACGTTTAGGCGACCAAAGGCGTAGTTGGCAAAACCATTGCGTGGGCCGGACCAGTTCATTGCGTCGGCAAGGCTTACGGCCTGAAGGGCGGCGTTGCGGCGGCGTTGCGCGCTTGAACCAGCGGTCAGCGCGGTTTCAATGTTGTCGATCCAATCGCGTGTCGTGTCATTTTGGGGACGTGCTGAGCGCTGGTCACCTGCCGGGTTGAGGCGGGACAAAATCGGGGATAGGCGGGCCGCGACTTCGCCGCGCGACATGCCATTGCGCAAGCCAGGGTCGTAATAGGCGCGCAGGATCAGCATATCAAAAGATGTCAGAACGGCGTGGATGTTGTCATCGTTGAACACAGAATCCGACAGACGGTAAAGATCATTCAATGGGCCAAGGGCTTGGGCTAGTTCTTCGTGCAAGCAGTCACGAATTTCTTGTGGCGCGACGTCTGATGGGACAAAGACTGCTGCGCGGTCCCGGCGCTCTAAGGTTGTCCAGTCCACCGTTGGTGTGCGCCGTGCTGTTTTGAATTCTTCCCAAGACGATACGCGCGGAACCACGAAACAGGCCGCGCGTGGCACCGCTGCGTTCAATGTGGCGCGTGGGATCGCTTCGACGGTAATGGACGCGCTTTGCGCACCCGTCATGAAAATGTCGATTCCGGCTTCGTTTTGAAGGCGTGACAACAGCGCACGCAGATCTGGCGTCAGGCTTGGCGGGATGTCACCGGTCACGCGGACTGAAATTGGGGCTTCGAACCGTGTCAGGCGGGCCACAGGACGGCCGCTTTCCATACGGAATGCCAAATCCATAAAATCCTTGCCGATTTCACGGTTGCTGCGGGTGGGTGTCGTCACGCGATTGCCCGCGAAAGACCGCATAGGGGGAAGCGCGTCAGCGAGGCCCATGGTCCGCGTCGGAACGGTTGGGGCCAGTTGGGACTGCGGAACAGGCGTACATGCCGTCATGAACATGACCGACAGCGCGATAAGGCGACGGAAGGTACGGTTCATGAAGCCCTCCGGCCGGAAGGCGCGTAGGGATCAATTCCAGAGGGATCAACGCAATCGGCGCTGGCCTTCATTAAGGTCAGTTCTTCGGTCCACACCTGTCCCGCCCGTGTTTTTACACGTGGCGTGTGATGCTTTGCGACCGGCATTTTTGCCTTGGTCAACTCTGCTCTCCTATTAACTCAGTCCTGAACCTGCCAGCGGACTAAGACCCGAGTGCGAGCGAAATTGGGCAATTCCGCGACATCACATCGAAGTAGAGACAGTAAACGGGAAAAGACGGCGAAATTTCACCCTAAATTTCCACGTGGCGCGAAAATCGAATCGCGGTGTGATTCAAAAGACTCAACAGGTTAGTAGGCGTTTTTGGTGCAGCCACCACATATGGTGCTGTGGCTGTGTGCCGCGATAGATGGCTGCCTTATCGTTGCCCGCGGGCCATAAACGCGAGGCGTTCGAACAAGTGGACGTCTTGTTCGTTTTTCAAAAGGGCGCCGTGCAGTTTGGGCAGCGCAGACGCACCATCCCGCGCAAGATCCTCTGCCGAAAGATCCTCCGCCAACAACAGCTTAAGCCAATCAAGAACCTCTGACGTGCTTGGTTTCTTCTTAAGACCCTGTTGATCGCGCAGTTCGTAAAATTGCGTCAAAGCCGTGGTCAACAGTGCATCTTTGATGCCCGGATGGTGAACCTCAACGATTTTGCGCATGGTTTCCATGTCGGGAAACCGGATGTAGTGGAAAAAACAGCGCCGCAAGAACGCGTCGGGCAGTTCTTTTTCGTTGTTAGATGTAATGATCATAATGGGGCGCTGGGTGGCGCGGACCGTTTGGCCGGTTTCATAGACATGAAATTCCATCCGGTCGAGTTCTTGCAAAAGATCATTGGGAAATTCGATGTCGGCCTTGTCGATTTCATCAATCAGTAAAACAACACGACCCTCTGCTTCAAATGCTTGCCACAATTTGCCGCGTTTGATGTAGTTGGCCACATCGTGCACCTTTTCATCGCCTAACTGGCTGTCGCGCAGCCGCGACACGGCATCATATTCGTATAGGCCTTGTTGCGCCTTCGTTGTCGATTTGATGTGCCATTCGATCATAGGCAGGCCGAGCGCTGCGCTGACCTGGCGCGCAAGTTCGGTTTTGCCTGTCCCCGGTTCACCTTTAACAAGCAGTGGCCGTTCAAGCGTAACGGCGGCATTTACAGCGACAGTCAGATCGTCAGTCGCCACATAAGAATCGGTGCCGTTGAAGAGCATTATAAAGGTGCTTTCGCTTAGGTTGGATCACCTTCATAGGTATCACGCCCGAAAGCGCCTTCAACCCCTGATCTGTTGGGAAAAATTGAACACGCTAAGGGGGTGACAGCGCGCAGTGTTGCGGGTAAACGGAGCGCAAAGGAGGGCAGGACACTGTCAAAACTCACCGACGCATCTGTACCGCCCACCTCTGAAGGAGCGACCATGAAAGCCGAGACATTCCTGCCGGATGATTACACGCCGGCTGAAGACGAACCGTTTATGAACGACAGGCAAACAGAGTATTTCCGCCGCAAACTTTTGGCGTGGCGGTCCGATATCCTGGAAGGAAGCCGTGATACGGTTGAATCCATGAAAGACGGAACGCGAAATATTCCGGATGTTGCCGATCGTGCGTCAGAGGAAACCGATCGTGCGCTTGAACTGCGCACGCGGGATCGCGAACGCAAGCTTGTTGCGAAAATCGATGGTGCGCTGCGCCGCATCGACGAAGGCGAATTCGGATATTGCAGCGTGACAGGCGAACCGATTTCGCTAAAGCGCCTTGATGCACGTCCGATCGCAACCATGAGCCTTGAGGCGCAAGAACGCCACGAGCGCCGCGAAAAGGTCCACCGTGACGACTAAGGCGTCTGATCAGAAACTAGATTTTGGTGGCGGTTCCAACAGGGGCCGCCACATTTGTATTGTGGGGGCCGGAATTGGTGGTCTAACGGCTGCGCTGGCGTTCGCACAACGCGGCGCCAAGGTTCAGGTGTTGGAACAGGCGGCCGAGATCACGGCGGTTGGTGCCGGCATTCAGATTACGCCTAACGGTGCGCGGGTCCTGCAAGCATTGGGTTTGGGCAAAGCGCTTGCGCAGGCGGGCCTGTGCGCGCAAGCAGTTGTTCCAATGGATGGGCTAAGAGGGCGTCAAATTGCGCGGTTTGATCTGTCCGATCAGGATCCGTCGTATCGGTTTTTCCACCGTGCTGCATTGATTGAAATATTGGCCAAGGCGTGCCGCACGGCGGGCGTCGAAATTGCATTGGATCGCCGCGTGCTGGGCGTGTCAACGCAAGGCGTGGTTGAGATGGAACATGGACGCGCGGCGTTTGATCTTTGTGTTGGGGCGGATGGGGTCCATTCAGTGTGCCGTTCCGCAATTGCAGAAGATGAGCCTGCAACGTTTACAGGGCAGGTGGCGTGGCGTGCGATTGTTCCGGCCACGCATATGACCCCCCGAGAAGCGCGTATTTGGATGCTCCCCGGGCGACACGTGGTGACCTATCCAATTTCAGATCATGCGCTGAATGTGGTGGCCGTTGAAGAACGCAAAGACTGGGCGCAAGACGGGTGGAATCATGCAGATGATCCTGTGAACCTGCGCGCGGCTTTTGCGGATGCAGGGTCGTTGTTGACCCGCATTTTGAAAGATGTGGAAGACACCCATTTATGGGGATTGTTCCGGTATCCTGTTGCACGAAACTGGTATGCAGGTCGTACCGCAATCCTTGGGGATGCCGCGCATCCGACACTGCCGTTTTTGGCACAAGGTGCAAATTTGGCGATTGAGGATGCGTGGGTTTTAGCAGCATCTTGTGACGATGGGATCGAGGCAGGTCTTGTGCGCTATCAGGCGCGGCGCCGGGCGCGGGTCGTTCGTGCGATTTCTGTGGCGAATGCCAATGCCCGCAATTATCATCTGTCTGGGCTGAGACGTCGTGTGGCGCATGGCGCGCTATCGGCCATCGGATCTGTGGCGCCGGGTGCGTTTTTGAAACGGTTGTCGTGGTTGTATGATCATGATGTGACTGCGCGGTGACGCTGTTTGGCTGCGCCAAAGGCGCCCCACCCGCCGTCCCGCGCTGTTAGGTATCAAGATCGATCCAAACGGGGACGTGATCTGACGGTTTTTCGCGTCCACGCACGTCGCTTTCGATCCAGCAGTCTTTCAACAGATCGGCGCAGTGTGGTGAAAGCAGGAAATGATCGATGCGGATGCCATCGTTGCGATCCCATGCGCCTGCTTGGTAATCCCAAAACGAATAATGCCCGGACCCTTGGTGGCAGGCGCGGAAGGCTTCGGTGAGGCCAAGATTGAGCAATCGGCGAAAGGCTGCGCGGCTATCGGGGCGGTAGAGTGCGTCTTGAACCCATGCATCGGGCCGTTTTGCGTCTTCGGCTTGGGGGATAATGTTGTAATCACCTGCCATAAGGAATGGTTCTTCTTGCGCCAAAAGGTCCAATGCCCGGGTCCTGAGCCGTTCCATCCAGCGCAATTTATAGTCAAATTTCGGGCCAGGTGCGGGATTGCCGTTGGGCAGGTATAGCCCACAGATGCGGATTGGTTGATCACCCATTACGGTGGCTTCGATATAGCGTGCTTCGATGTCGTCTTCCCCATCGCGGCCGGTGCCCGCGCCACCGGGAAGGCCGCGTGTGACATCTTCTAGGGGGAGTTTGGAGAGAATGGCGACGCCGTT
Organism: uncultured Octadecabacter sp.; assembly: GCA_964406585.1. Classification (GTDB taxonomy): domain Bacteria; phylum Pseudomonadota; class Alphaproteobacteria; order Rhodobacterales; family Rhodobacteraceae; genus Octadecabacter. The sequence goes on from CAYOSK010000015.1 coordinate 27,388, forward strand.
GAAACCTTTTTGGCCATGGGTTTCCACGATGTAGCCTAGGTTTTCAAAGTGTTCACGCGGGAAATTTTCATCCACGGATTTGATTTCTTGAAGGAGTGCGACATCGGGTTGGGATGTTTGAAGCCACTCTGTCAGCGCCGTTATACGGGCTTTGATCCCATTGATATTGAAGGTCGCGATTTTCATAAGCCACTCCGCTGTTGTGGCCTTGTTCTGCATGGCTTGGCGGATGGGTTCAAGTTCGTTCCATCCCGCGTGTCTGCGCTGGCTGAGGAATTGAGTATTTTAGAACCAAAGAAGACAAAAAGATGGTTTCAAACGTCTACATAGAAAAACTGACGCCACAGCCGCAGGAACTGGAGGCGTTGGGGTTTTCGATGACGAACCGTGCGCCAATAAGTTCTTGGGTGAAATCGATGGTCGCATCCGCCAAAAAGGGCAGGGATATGCTGTCTATGATCACTTTTTCGCCTTGGCCTTCGAGGATCAGATCGTCGTCTTTTGGAGAGTCGAGATCAATTTCGTATTGAAACCCTGAACAGCCCCCGCCTTCTACGGCGATGCGCAGCGCCTTGCCATCTGCGTTTGCACCAATTTCAGCCAGGCGGTCAAAGGCGCGTGCGGTCACTTTGGGGGGCAGGGTTAACATGATGGAGCCTTTGCGTTGGGCGATGATGTCAATATAGGTGGGCTTAGCAAAGGCGACAAGGCAGTGTCGTGATAACATTTGGGCACGCGATGGCGTGACGGGGTAGATATGACAGCGCGGTTTGCATGTAGCCCTTTGGGCAGTCGGGGGCGGTTGTTTGCGGAAGAGGAAAGTGCGTTTCGGTCCGCGTTTCAGCGCGATCGCGACCGGATCATTCATGCCAGTGCGTTTCGACGGCTTAAGCATAAAACCCAGGTCTTTATTGAACATGAGGGGGATTATTTTCGCACGCGATTGACCCACTCGATTGAGGTCGCGCAGGTGGCACGGACAATTTCTAGCGTATTGGGATTAAACGGGGAACTGACGGAAGCCATCGCATTGGCCCATGATCTGGGCCACACGCCGTTCGGGCATACCGGTGAAGATGCGCTTGAATCATTGATGGCGCCCTATGGCGGGTTTGATCACAATGCGCAGGCGATCCGCATTGTGACATCGCTTGAACGTCATTACGCGCAGTGGGACGGTTTAAATTTGACGTGGGAAACACTGGAGGGGATCGCCAAACACAATGGCCCTGTCACGGCGCCGGTTCCTTATGCTCTTGAAGACTATAACGCAGTCCATGATCTGGAGCTGCATACGCATGCCAGTGCCGAGGCCCAAGTGGCTGCGCTGGCGGATGATATTGCCTACAACCATCACGACATTCACGATGGGCTGCGGGCGCAGTTGTTCAGCACGGACGATCTGATGGACCTGCCGATTGTTGGCCCGTGTTTTCGCGACGTGGATGCGAAATTTGCCGGTCTTGATAAATATCGCCGTCGCCATGAGGCATTGCGGCGCTTCTTCGGTGTCTTGGTCGAAGATGTGATCAAGGTAAGCCGCGAGAACCTGACAGAACTGTCGCCGCAAAGCTGTGCGGACGTGCGCGGTGCAGGGCGGATGATGGTACAGTTTTCACCATTACTTTGGGCGGATTTGAAGGTTGTTCGCAAATTTCTATTTGAGCAAATGTATCGCGCGCCGTCTGTCGTCAAAATGCGCACGGATGTAACACAGGTTGTTGAAGGGCTATTTCCGTATTTTATGGCGCAGCCGGAACAATTGCCAAAGCAATGGCGCCGCGATGTTGATGCGGCAGCGGATGAAACGGCGCTGGCGCGGATCGTTTCGGATTATATTTCAGGAATGACAGATCGCTTTGCGCTTCAGACCCATGCGCGGCTTTTGGGCTAAATGCGATTGCGTTTTATCGCTAGCAAGACGCCAAGAAATAGGAACACGAATATGAGAACCCCGGCCGTTGCCGCCAGATTGTCAGCCGCAAAGGCCGATGGGTAATCGACATAGCGCATCGCCTGACCGGCGATGCCCGCCCGCAGAAGTGGGACCGCCCAGAGTGCGATCCCTATTGAAATGACACCCATTGACACCCAAAGGGCCAGCGCGCTGAGCCGTGTTTGATGTGAAAACAACATAACGGCGGGCAAAGCGAACCATGAAATTCCGAATGGGAAAATATAATCAGAGACCCTCTGCGCGCTTGTCCCTTCGATGTCATGAGGCAAGAGCGCGACCATGAGGCCGATCTGCGCAGCGATCGTCAGCAACAGCCCAATCGTCATACACAACAGCCATGGGGGGGCCGCATCCACGAGACGAACACTTGCGAAGGCCACAAACGGTAGAAACATAATGACAAAGATCATTGTCTCGCTGGGTGTATTAAGGAACATAACCTGCGGGGTGATAGTTGCTATGAACACCGCGATCACCGCAAACCCAAAAAGCCCGACCCATCGAAACCCTTTTTGTGTTGCCAGCATGGCATAGGCGCCAAGGGCGATCATCCCCACAGCGGGAAGCAAGAGCGCGCGCGAATAGTCCACATACAGATCCGGGGGAAGCGGCAAGAACGCAAGTATTTGATCTAGAACAGTTTTCGGGTGGGTTGCCGGCGAAGGTGGATAAAGAACCCATCCAACCCTGTCTTGGGGTGACGCAACGACGGGGGTAAATGCCATGGCCGCCATC
>CAYOSK010000016.1:0-15952 GCA_964406585.1 uncultured Octadecabacter sp.
ACGCGCCGTCCTTGCGGCCTTTGCCACGCGGTGTTCGGATTGCGTCATAGATATAAGCGTCAGTCATAATGTCTCCTTTAGGCACGATCGGCGGGCGAACCCGGCATCAGATCATAGGGGTGTTTCCAACCCGGCGTGGCCGCAATGCGGTCCATCCAAGCATCAATGTGAGTGAAATCGGCGCGATTGAACCCAAAGGGTTCGGGGTAAAACAGATATCCGACACAAGCGATGTCAGCGATCGTCAGGGCATCGCCCGTCAGATAAGGCGTTTCAGCCAGCTGCGTGTCCATGACCTTTAACGCGGACATCAGACGCATTTCCAAGAACGCGTTCACGTCTGCGCTGCGCTTGTCTGCGGGTAGAAAATTTGTGTTGAACCGCAATGGTCCCGCCACGCCGCTGACTTTGTGATTATCAAAAAACATCCAACGCAAAACATCGCGACGTTCTGCAGCGGAACGCCCACCAAGATTGCCGGTTTTGGACGACACGTAGTCCTGAATGACACCCGATTGGGTCAAGACCAAATCGCCGTCTTCCATCACAGGAACCTCGCCCATGACATTGAGCGCCCGAAATTCCGGAGTGCGGGTCGCGCCGTTAAAGAAATCAACGTATTCCGTTGCCCAATCCGCGCCCGACAATTCAAGCGTCAACGCGGCTTTGTAGGCGTTCCCGCTTTCGCCAAAGCAATGCAATTTTATCATGTTATGCCTCCTCCCAGAGGGTGCGCGCGTGGCAGGCGGCGGGTTTCATTTGTTTTTGCCGAAAAGACCGTTGCCGCCGGGTTGGTTTTTTCTGGGCTCGTTTTTCATTTCTTGCGTGCCTCAAGTTCCGAGTTAAAGAGACGCAGCCGGTGGCCAAAGGTGTCTTCGTCGATCACGGAATCGAAGTTTTCGAACAGAAACGACAAGGCCTCGCCTTCGTCCAAACCTGCGTCATTTGCGAAACGACGCAGGCGGCGATAGCCGTCTTCCGTCATCGCGACTGGAAAACGGCGGGTTAGGCGAAAGCGTTTGGGCATCTGTCCCCCCTCAGCGGTTGGTTGTCCTTGCTCAGCCTAGAAGTTTGCTGCGTCCAGCGCCATCACCGTGTCGCCACCGCTGTTTATGCGTGCCAGATGCGTCGCCGTTGCGGGCAATTGACGTGCCATATAGTAGCGCCCAGTTGCGATTTTGGTTTCATAGAACGCGGTATCGGTCGCACCGGCATCCAGCTGCGTTTGAGCGGCCTTCGCCATGCGCGTCCACATAAAGCCAAGGCACACGTGCCCCATCATGTGCATAAAGTCATAAGACCCTGCGAGAGCATTGTTCGGGTTCGTCATGCCGTTTTGCATGAAATACATGCCCGCCGCCTGCAGATCCTTGGATGCTGCTTTCAGCGGATCAAGGAAATCACGTTCGAAGGCTTCGTCGCCCTTGTTGTCCGCAATGTAGGATTTGATCATTTCGAAAAACGCCATGATCGTTTTGCCGCCGTTCAGGCCCAATTTGCGTCCCACTAGATCAAGGGACTGAATGCCGTTGGTGCCTTCATAGATCATGGTGATCCGTGCATCGCGCACGAACTGTTCCAATCCCCATTCCTGTGTGAACCCTGAACCACCCAAAGTTTGCTGGGCCAGTACACAGGTTTCAAAGCCTTTGTCGGTTAGGAAACCTTTCAGAACCGGGGTCATCAAAGATATCAATGCCTCAGCGTCTTCATCGTCGTTTTTATGGGACTGATCAATCAGCGTTGCGCCCCAATAGGTGAAAGCGCGGGCGGCTTCAACGAAGGCTTTTTGATCCAAAAGATTGCGGCGCACATCGGGGTGAACGATGATCGGATCCGCTGGGCCATCCGGGTTTTTCACACCCGTCACGTCGCGGCCCTGCAAACGGTCGCGTGCAAACCCCAACGCGTTTTCGTAGGCAACTGCGCCTTGGGCATATCCCTGAAGGCCTACGCCAAGACGGGCTTCGTTCATCATCGTGAACATCGCGCGCATGCCTTTATGTTCGTCGCCAATCAAATAGCCAATCGATTCATCGTGGTTGATCACGCAGGTCGAATTGCCATGGATGCCCATTTTTTCTTCAAGACCACCGCACGACACGGAATTGCGCGCACCCAATGATCCGTCTTCGTTGATCAGAAATTTCGGCACAATGAACAGGCTGATGCCTTTGACGCCATCTGGCCCGTCGGGTATTTTAGCCAACACAAGGTGGATGATGTTATCGCTCATCTCGTGTTCACCAGCAGAAATCCAAATCTTCTGGCCGCTGATTTTGTAGGTGCCGTCCTCCTGCGGAACGGCCTTTGTACGCATAAGCCCAAGGTCGGTGCCGCAATGTGGTTCCGTCAGGTTCATGGTGCCTGACCATTCGCCGGTTGCCATTTTTGGCAGGTAGGTCGCCTTTTGATCCTCAGAACCATGCGCCAAAATAGCGACCATGTTACCGTGGCTTAGGCCCGGGTACATCTGGAAGGCCATGTTCGCGCTGACCATCGGTTCCATCGCTGCGGTGTGCATAATGTGGGGCAAGCCCTGTCCGCCGAATTCTTCGGGGATGTCCATTGCCATCCAGCCACCTTCGGCCATTTGGTCATAGGCCTCTTTGAACCCTTCGGGCACACGTACGACGCCGTTTTCTAATGTGCAGCCCTGTTTGTCGCCAACACCATTTAGCGGCGCCAAGACTTCGGATGCCAGTTTTCCTGCCTCTGTTAAAACAGCATCCGTGAAATCACGGTCCAGATCACCATACCCGGGGATGTCCATTTCGGAAATCTGCAAAACGTCATGTAAAACGAACTGCTGGTCTTTGGTTGGCGCTGTAAAGGTCGGCATATCGGGCTCCTTAGGGTGGGTCTTACGGGCGCTGCTTAGACGGCGAGCGCCTGCTTTGGTTCAAGTTTTGCAAGGCGCGCTGCGCCCCAATCCATTTGTGCCTTCAGCTCAGAAATCGCTTCGTCAAGTTCGGCGCGCTGGGCTTGCATGTCGGCAAGGTGTTTCTGGGCGAGGATATAGGTTTCGCGCAGTTGTGTTTCTTGGCTGTCGTCCATGTAGTAGAGGTCCAGCAGCTGTCTGATCTCTTCGAGGGAGAAGCCAAAGCGCTTGCCGCGCAGGATCAGCTTCAAGCGCGCTCTGTCGCGCTTCCCGTAAAGACGTTTTTGGCCTTCGCGTTTGGGGAACAGCAGTTCCTTGGCTTCGTAGAACCGAAGCGTGCGGGGCGTCACATCAAAGTCTTCGCACATTTGGCGAATGGTCATGGTCTGGTCCGTCATTGTCATTTTCCTCATAGCGGTTTGATGGGCCGCAGATGAGGTTTGGTGACCTCACCTTACAAGCATTGGTGACGCGAACGTAAACGTAACGCCGCGTCAAAACGGGGTTTACGAAAGGTCAGAAAAGAAGTTGCACTTTTTTGGGCAACTTTCTAAGTGGGAAGAGTGATAGGGTTTTCCCCGTAGCCCTTATTTTTAAGGGTTTTGGAGTATGGATTTCCTTACCTTTGAACTCGCGTAAAAGGTGAGTCGCGTCTGAATTTTAAACGCAATCTAACGTTTAGTGTCTCGTCATTGTGATCAATCTTTTGCCAAAAAGGGTCCGGGCGTCGGGTTTTGGATCGTATTCGCTGTCGCGGAACTAGCCGAAAGGACAGCCCGAGCCCATGCAAATTCGGGCGCAGTTTGACGATTCTTTTTGAATGCAGGGGCTTGAAGGCGAACCGATCAGACGGGTCGCTAGAAACGGACCTAGGGCCTTAGCGAATGTGCTACAGATGTTTGGCTACCCAATGGTTTTTTCAGTTGCGTCGCGCAGGGACCGAAGTTCACGAACCGTATCGTCAAGCTGTTTGCGCTGCTCTTCCAATTCGCCCAACTGACGATCGGCAAGATCGACCCAAGCGCGCATTTGTGCTTGGGTTCCGTCGTTTTCATAAATCAATAGCCATTGCCGGATTTCTTCGAGCGGAAATCCGAATTTGCGCCCTCGGAGGATGAGCGTCATCCGCGCGAGTTCTTTGCTGCCGTAGAACCTTGAACGGCCTTCGCGTTCGGGGGAAAGCAGTTCTATATATTCGTAATACCGCAAGGTTCGCGGGGTCACATCAAACTTGGCACACATTTCCTTGAAACTCAGACGAGGTTCAGCTGACATGGAAGTCTCCCTTATTCAGTGCTACTCTAATGTGCGCTTGCCGCTTGGGCAACGCCAAGTCGATCATGATCATTTCACGCTTGTGTGCAGGGCCGTGGCAGGGTTCAACAGGGTATGAACACACAACGACAGACAAAGATTGCACAACAGTTCATCGCCGCGCTCCCGCACGCGCGGGCCTTGGGGATGGAACTGACCGAAATTGGAAATGGGAACGCCACGATCTCCATGCCCTATAGCCAGCTGATCATAGGGGATCCACAAACGGGGGTTATTCACGGTGGGGCCGTGTCTGCGTTGTTGGACACCTGTGGTGGTGCTGCGGTTATGGTTCATGAAAGCTTGCCAATTGGCACCGCGACACTGGACCTGCGCATAGACTATATGCGCCCAGCCAAACCGGGTGACACCCTAACAGCCCATGCAGAATGCTATCATGTCACCCGCTCAATTGCTTTCGTGCGTGCGACGGCACGAGATGCAGATGAAGATCGCCCCGTGGCAACCGCAGCGGGCGCGTTTACAATTCAGACGGGGAGTTAAGACGTGAAACGACCTGAGCCCGTAAATGTCGTAAAGCAGCGACGCGATGCAGCGTTGCAATCCCTGATCGAAGGGGTCCCCTACATCCGCTTTATGGGGTTTGTGTTTGATCGTCGCGGAGACGAATTGACAGGCATTATGCCATATCAGGATATGTTGATCGGAAATCCGATGCTGCCTGCACTGCATGGGGGTGCGACGGCAGCCTTTCTGGAAACGACGGCGATTATCGAACTCAGCTGGGCAATGATGTGGGATGAAATGGAAACCGGGGCCGACACAACGCCTCCACGTTTGCCCAAAACGATTGATTTCACTGTGGACTACCTGCGCGCGGGGTTGCCGCGCGACGCATATGCCCGCGCGACCATTAACCGCTCTGGCCGCCGCTATGCCTCTGTCCATGTCGAAGCATGGCAAGACAACCGCGCCCGCCTGTTCGCACAAGCAACGGGGCACTTTCTGATGCCGCAATCAACATAAGGGCCGCTGATGTCTTCTCACATTTCCGTTGTTGCGCTTGGCGATCCAGCAGAGGCTTTGGCGCTGCGCGCACTTCTTGAATCCATGCAGCACAAAGTTGACCTAACCCGGGTGGGCGAACCGGCTGATGTGGCGCCGGCCCTTCGGGCTGCATCGAGCAGTCATATCACGATCCTAAGCGCGCATGGTGGCCCACGTGGGTTTTATATGGGTTCTTTTGGCGAAGCCGTTGACACATCAATGATGACAGATGACTGGTTGCCAACAACCGCCGCCTTTGATGGCGTTGGATATGACCCTAACGCCGTCTTGTTTTGCACAGCCTGTGCAACCCGCGAAAATGGGTTGGCGCAAGTCATCTTGAACGCGGGTGGACATTTGGTTGCACCAGACGGCTATCCTGACGGAAAAATAATTGTCCCTTGGGTTGGAGCCTGTCTGCTGGGCGCGGATCAGGGGTTGGCGCAGGCGGTGAAATCGGCCAACGCGCTCGTCGCGCCGCACAACCGCTTTAGCTATGGCTGAAACCGCACCGCTGACCCACCGCCGCGTGCTTCGCATTGCTGTGCCGGTGGTTCTGGCCAATATTACGGTGCCGATCCTGGGGTTGGTGGACACGGGCGTTGTTGGTCAGTTGGGGCAGGCGGCACCCATAGGCGCGGTCGGCATCGGTGCCGTGATCCTCACAGGGCTATACTGGCTGTTCGGTTTTTTGCGGATGGGCACGACAGGGTTTGCTGCACAGGCCCTTGGCGCGGGTGACGCTGCAGAAAACGCCGCAATCCTGCTGCGTGCGCTGGGGATTGCGGCCTTTGGCGGCCTCGCCATCATTGTGCTGCAATCACCCTTATTTGCGCTGGGCTTCTGGCTGTCACCTGCCAGCGATGAAGTCGAGTCACTGGCCCGCAGCTACATGGCGATCCGTGTGTGGTCTGCGCCGGCCTTGATTGCCACATTTGCGATCACCGGTTGGCTGATCGCAGCTGAGCGAACCCGCGATATTCTGGTGATCCAACTGGTGATGAATGGCGTCAACATCGCGCTTGATTTGGTTTTTGTGCTTGGGCTTGGATGGGGTGTGCAGGGCGTTGCGACCGCCACGTTGTTGGCAGAACTATCGGGCGCATCCCTCGGGCTGTGGTATTGTCGCGCCGCGCTATCCACTGCCCCATGGCGCGACCGCGCGCGCCTGTTTGAGGGCGAGAAACTGCGCCGTTTTGCGTCTGTGAACTCTGACATCTTGGTGCGTTCGCTGCTGTTGCAGGCCGTATTCATGTCGTTCCTGTTTTATGGCGCGCGTTACGGCGATGTGCGCCTTGCTGCAAATCACATCCTCTTGCAATTCCTTGCCGTTACCGCGCATGGCATGGATGGCTTTGCCTTTGCGGCGGAAACACTGGTGGGGCAGGCCATAGGCGCGAAAAAACGCGCAGCGTTGCGTCGGGCTTCAATCATGGTCTCGCTTTGGTGCGCTGGTCTTGCCGTTGGTCTTACATTGGCTTTTGCTGCCTTTGGCGGCTTGATCATTGATTGGATGACAACAGCCCCAGACGTGCGCACTGCCGCGCGGGAGTATCTGGTGTTCATGGCGCTGACGCCTTTGTTATCCGCCGCGCCGTTCATGCTCGATGGTATTTTCATCGGCGCAACACGCACCCGCGATATGCGCAACATGATGGCCATATCCGTCCTGATCTATTTTTCTGCAGCGTTTGTTTTGATGCCCCTTTTTGGGAACACGGGCCTTTGGATTGCTCTGCTGGTTAGCTTTGCTGCGCGCGGCGTCACGCTTGGTCTTAAATATCCCGCCTTGGAACGCAGCGTGTCCAACTAGATCCGAATGTGTTCGTCTTTGCTTTGTTCAAACTCCGGGGGAGCAGCTTGCTGCGGGGGCAGCGCCCCTAAACGATCTCTAACGCGCGCTCGGGCGGTCGGGCGATGACCGCCGCACTATCGCGGATCAGGATGGGCCGTTCAATAAGGATAGGATGCGCGGCCATTGCGGCAATCAAGGCTTCTTCGCCCGACGCCGCCAAACCCAACTCCCGAAACAAGGCCTCGCCTTTGCGCATCATTGCATCAGCGGTCACGTCCAACAAATTGCGCACCGTGACAATCTCATCCACGCTGGGCGTCTCTTTTAGGTACAGACGTACCGCCGGCTGGTGCCCCGCCTGTTGCAGGAGCGCAAGCGCCTGTCTTGATTTTGAACAGCGTGGATTGTGCCACAACGTCATCATAACCAAGCGTCCTTGTCCGTGCCCACCGCGTCAGCCACGCAGCTAAACCCATCCTCTGCGAGCAAGTCATCAAGGCCTTTCGCAATCTCGGCGGCTAACGAAATGCCACCATAGACAAGTGCCGTATAAAGCTGCACAGCGCTCGCCCCGGCTTTGATCTTGGCATAGGCCTGCGCCGCTGACCCAACACCGCCAACACCAATCAATGGCATATTCGTAAGGCTCGACAACTTGGCAAGAACCCGGGTCGAACGTTCAAACAGCGGCTGGCCCGATAACCCGCCGGCCTCGTCTTTATGGCCACTTTGCAACCCATCGCGCGACAGGGTGGTGTTGGTTGCGATGACGGCAGAAATGCCCGAAGAGCTGGCGACGTGCGCAACATCCTTAAGATCGTCGTCCGTCAAATCCGGAGCGATTTTCAGAAAGACAGGGATCGCCGCGTCATTGGCAGCCATGACGCCTTCCAACAAGGCGGACAAAGCAGCCTTGCCTTGCAAATCGCGCAGTTTTTCTGTGTTGGGTGAAGAAACGTTTACGGTGGCAAAATCCACGAAAGCCCCACATCTTTTCAGAACAGATGCAAAATCAGCAGCGCGGTCTTCGCTGGTTTTGTTTGCGCCAAGGTTCAATCCAATGACGCATCCCTTGGGGCGTTTGGACAGGCGCTCCGCAATTGGCTCCATCCCTTGATTGTTAAATCCAAACCGGTTGATCGCGGCTTGATCTTCGGTCAGGCGATACAAGCGCGGGCGCGGGTTCCCCTCCTGCGGCAACGGCGTCGCAGCGCCGACCTCAAGAAATCCGAACCCTGTACGCGATAATGGGCCTAACGCGTCTGCGTTCTTGTCAAACCCAGCTGCAAGCCCCACAGGATTGGGCAAATCCAATCCCGCAACCGTGCATCGCAGCCGATCCGATGTTACGGGGCCGCCGCGCGGTCCAAGGCCCGCGTTCAGTGCCCTTAGCGCGAGCCCATGGGCGGTTTCTGGATCAAACGCACGCAGTGCGCGCAGGCCGACCGTTTCCAGAAGCCTCATGATACATCCAAGACATGTTTTCCGTTCACAATCGGCATGGGACGCGCCCAAACGACTTCGGATCGCAACAGCGGACGGTTATAGATGTGCGGGAAATCTTCGCCCCCGCGTGAGATTTCCCAAACAAGATCGCTGCCAAATGTGTCGGCCTGAAACGCGGCCAAAATAAGCCCTTCAACACCTGCGAAATGTTTGTCGGCCGTTTCTTGGGCCTGCGTCACGGTTGATGTGTGAATATAGCCATCCGTCAGATCAATCGGTGCACCTTCGAAGGTGCCCGAATTGTCCAGTGTGGCCCATTGGTCTGAGGTCAGAATTTTATAGATCAACATATGCCCGAAGTGCCGCGCTGTTAAGCAAAGGTCAAGTGTCACCGAACCGTCGCAAGGCGACGTTACGAAAACCACGCGGCTAGGCTTTGACTCTGTCACCCGACTCAACCCAAGCTGTAGGAATATAACCAAAGGGGGCTCACATGCTTGCACGACTTCTTTCTACGTCCGCCGCGATCACGATGATCGCAGGCATGGCGGCAGCGGATTACACGCTACACATTGTTCACATCAACGATTTGCACAGTCGGATTGAACCGATCAGCAAATACGACGGTACCTGCAATGCAGAAGACAACGCTGCGGGCGAATGTTTTGGCGGTGTCGCGCGCGTTGCCACAATGATCAACCAGTTGCGCAGCGAACTGGACGGCGAAAACCTCATCGTTCTGGATGCAGGTGATCAGTATCAGGGCAGCCTGATGTACACGACTTATAAAGGTGACGCTGAAATCGAATTCATGAACATGATCGGTTTTGATGCGATGGCGGTTGGAAACCATGAATTTGACGATGGCGACGAAGGTCTGGCCAAACTGGCAGACGGTGTCGATTTTCCCGTCATTTCGGGCAACATCGACGTGAGCCAGTCAAACGTCTTGGCCGGCAAAGTCGGCAATCACGTTATTCTTGACGTGGGTGGTGAACGCGTTGCGATCATTTCCGCGCTTGCTTCGGATACCGCTGAAACATCGTCGCCGTCGGATGCGGTTGTGTTCACGAATGAAATCGAAAGCTTGCAGGCGGATGTAACAGCCCTGATGGACGAAGGCGTGGACAAGATCATCGCGCTTAACCACGTCGGCGTGAATATGGATATGGCAATCGCCGAAGCCGTTGACGGCCTTGACGCTGTTGTTGGCGGGCATTCGCACACGAAATTTTCAAACACCGAAGATGGCGCTATGGCCTATCCAACTATGGTGGGCGATGTGCCGGTTGTTCAGGCCTATGCCTATTCCAAATATGTTGGTCATCTGACCTTGGTATTTGATGATGCGGGCACCGTAACATCCGCAACAGGTGACACGATCCTGCTGGATGCGTCCGTTGCAGAAGATGAAGCGATCGTTGCGCGCGTTTCCGAACTTGCCGGTCCCATCGAAGAAATGAAAACGCTTGTCGTGGCAGACACGACAGACGTTATCGAAGGGTCGCGCGAAGTCTGCCGTGCGATGGAATGCCCGATGGGCAATCTTGTCGCAGATGCGATGCTGGCCCGCACTGCGGATCAGGGCGTTGTTGCTGCGATCCAGAATGGTGGCGGTTTGCGTGCGTCCATTGATGCAGGCGAAATCACCATGGGCGAAGTTCTGACGGTTCTGCCGTTCCAAAACACCTTGGCGACGTTTGAGGCAACGGGTGCGGATATTCTGGCGGCCCTTGAAAACGGGGTTGGTCAGGTCGAAGATGGTGCCGGACGTTTCCCACAGGTTGCAGGAATGTCATTTGTTGCGGATCTGAGCGCCGAAGCCGGCAGCCGGATTAGCGACGTTATGATCGCAGGTGCGCCGCTGGATGAAGCTGCAACCTATTTGATGGCGACCAACAATTATATGCGCAATGGTGGCGACGGATATTCCATGTTCGAAGACGCTGCGAATGCCTATGATTTTGGCCCCGGTCTTGAACAGGTTGTTGCCGACTATCTGATCGAAAACGCGCCCTACACCCCCTACACAGATGGTCGCATCGCCATCCAATAGATTGGGTTGAACCTGATTTCGGCCCCGCCCTGTGTGTTCATAGGGCGGGGTTTTTTGTAGCCAGGTTCTGGCGTATGCTGGGCAATATTGAATTTTGGAGGTCACCATGCTGCTGGATACGCCAATTTGTGATTTCGGTTGGGTTGCACCGGATTTTACGTTGCAAGATCCAAATGGCACGACCTTCAAAATGTCAGAATTCCTTGGCGACAAAGGCGTGTTGATTGCGTTCATTTGTAATCATTGCCCTTATGTAAAAACGATCGGCACGCGATTGGCGCAAGACACTGCCGATCTTGCGGCCGTCGGAATTAAAACGCTGGCTGTGATGTCGAACGATTATCGCGATTACGCTGAAGACAGCCCTGACAATATGCTGCGCGTGGCGGCCCACTACGGTTGGGATTTCCCGTATCTGGTGGATGTCGATCAATCTGTGGGCAAAGCATTCGGCGCTGTGTGTACGCCGGACTTCTTTGGCCTCAATGGGCAAGGGCAGTTGCAATATCGCGGGCGGTTGGATGATGCTGGTATGAAAGATACTGGAACGCGGACTCGTGAATTGGTTGAAGCGATGATCAGGATCGCTGAAACGGGGCAGGGCCCCGTGCAACAAACACCTTCAATGGGGTGTTCGATTAAATGGACGTAACCATGTACTTTCATAGAACATGCGCGTGTGTGACGTGATCTGACATGTGCGGACGTATGGCCATCACTTTGCCCCATGATGCGATGGCCCAGATGTTTGATGCAGCCCCCGCGAACGATTTGCCTGATGTTCCTAATTATAATGTCTGCCCGACTGTGCAGGTCGCGGCGATCATGTCGGGATCGCAACGCCAGTATCGGTCCGTTCGGTGGGGATTTGTGCCGCATTGGTACAAAAAGCCAACAGATGGCCCGTTGCTTATCAATGCACGCGCGGAAACCATTGCCGAAAAGCCCGCGTTTCGGTCGGCCTGCCGCGAACGGCGCTGCATCATTCCCGCGTCCGGATTTTATGAATGGACCCGCGTGGACGATAAGACCAAGTTGCCGTGGTACATCAGCCGAACAGATGGGACGCCACTTGCATTTGCCGCGATTTGGCAGGATTGGGGTGATCTTGGGGCCACAGCGGCCATTGTCACGACGTCGGCCAATGACGCGATGGGGAAAATCCATCACCGCATCCCGGTCATCTTAGAACCTGACCAATACGCGCTTTGGCTCGGAGAGGAAGGCATCGGCGCGGCGACCCTAATGAAGGCGACCGGCGAAGGTACGCTGGAGTTCCACCGCGTTGACCCGCAGGTCAATTCAAATCGCGCGACGGGCCCGGCCCTTATTCAACCGATTCTGAGTTAGCGGGCAAAGCGGAACCTGCTGATTTTAAGGGGTAATTACGTTAAAATTTCGTGAACCCTTGATATGTCGGACAATTGTCGTGATTGTGGTGCAAATAAAACAAGCACAGGGAAAAATTTATGTCTATTAAACCGCCTTTATCGGAACTTCCGATTAAGACCGCTGATGCCGGGTTCTACCGCGGCTTCAGCGTCAATGTCACCGTGGTCAGTAAGATCATTATCGCATCGCTCGTCGTCTGGTGTATTGTTTGGCCTGAATGGGCTGGCGAAGTGCTTGGCGCATGGAACTCTGCCATTCTTGCCAGTTTTGCCGCTTGGTACATCTGGGTCGTCGCATTGTTTGTGATCCTGTGCCTTGTCCTTGCCATTTGGCCAACAGCGGGGCGGATGAACCTTGGTGCAGAAGGCGAAAAACCCGAGTTTTCGAACTTCTCATGGTTCTCGATGATGTTCGGCGCCGGTATTGGTGTGGGCATGTTGACATGGGCGGTTGCAGAACCGGTTGCGCATTTCGGATCCAACCCTGAAACGATTATGGGCCTGACCACAGGTGGCACCGAAGACAACATCCGCATGGCCTATAAATGGTCGTTCCTGCACTGGGGCTTTGGCGCCTGGGCATGTTATGCGGTCTGTGGCCTTTCCTTGGCATTCTTCAGCTATCGCCGCGGCCTGCCGCTGACGATCCGTTCTGGCCTGACGCCATTGTTCGGGTCCGCTTTGTCCGGCATCGTAGGGACGATTGTTGATATTGTTGCAGTGGTTGCGACGATCCTTGGTGTTGCGCAAACCCTTGGGTTTGGCGTGGATCAGTTCGTTGCAGGGCTGACACGGATCGGTATTGGCGGCCTTACAGACGCAGAAGGTGGTGCATCTACCGTCGGGATCATTATCGCGTTGCTTGTGATTATGGGCGCATCGACATTGTCCGCGCTGTCCGGCGTTGGCAAAGGCATTAAATGGCTGTCCAATATCAACATGGTCTTGTCGATCGTTCTGCTGGGCTTCTTTATTATCTTCGGCGCGACGTGGTTTGGCTTGAACGCGTGGGTGATTGGCCTTTGGGACTATATCATCGCACTTCCCGAGCTGAGCTTTAATGTCTTCCGCAGTGATGGTGTTGAAGGGTCCGAAGCCTTCCTTCTGGCGCAGTGGCAGGGCTGGTGGCCCGTGTTCTACTGGGCATGGTGGATCGCATTTGCGCCATTCGTCGGCTTGTTCCTTGCGCGTATTTCACGTGGGCGCACCATCCGTGAATTCGTTCTCGGTGCGCTGATCGTACCTGCGCTAATGTGCTTTGTATGGTTCGCATGGGCGGGTGGTACAGCCATCGACCTTGAACTGAACGGCGGCGCAAACGGCGTAATCTTTGATGCTGGAAACGGCGACAAGATTTTCGCGATGACCGAATTCATGCTGGCGCCGATTGCGGATGCTCTGGCATGGGGTATGGCTCTTTTGATCGTGGTCTTGTTGATGACGTTCCTTGTCACGTCTGCTGACTCCGCTGTTCTGATCGTTAACACGATCAACGCAGCTGGTGATGAAGGCCCGAAAGCACGCCCACATATCCTGTTCTGGGGTGCGGCGCTTGCGCTGGTTGTGGGTGGCTTGCTCGTGTCTGGTGGCACAAGCGCCATTCAAACCGCGATGGTCATTGGCGCTTTGCCGTTTTCCTTCGTGATGGTTTTGATGTGTCTTGCGCTGATCAAAGCGATCTACAACGACGGCCGTCGCGAACGCGCCGGTGTTGAAGCCGTGACCACATCAATGTCGGCCAATCCGGCCGAATAAGAAACACGCCTTTCAAAGGCTAAATCAAGCCCCCGATCCATCGCGGTTCGGGGGCTTTTTTATTGGTTCAAGGTTGGTTAATTATTTGCACCGCCCCGCTTCGCGCTTTAGACAACTAGAGGGGGAATGTTTGGCAAGAAATACCATTGTCGCACTGCGGCTTTTGCACGATCCCTAGAGTATTGGTAATTAACCTTCAGGTTGGGCGTGCAATAAGATGAAGCAGTTTTTCCGGTTTGCGATTTTTGTTTTGGTGAGCACGGTGGCGCAGCTGGCCTCTGCAACGCCCTACACGGAAAATATTCCTGCCCCTGTCGGATTGCCTTTGCCACCTGAATATCCGGCTGCGGGTGGCGTTGTTATCGTTCTGACGGGTGTGAACGGCAACATCTATTACCAGTTTAGCAATCCAACAGGCGCATTTCGTGGGTTCAACAGCAATGGTCAACCAACCCGTTTTCGGGGCAATCCGTTTACAGTAAACGATCCAATTACGCTGAACTGTGGCTTTACGACATGCGATAATTACTTCGGCGGCCAGATCGCGCGGATGGATGTTCGTTTTTCGGCCTATGACGGGGATACGCAGCCTGGCGGTTTTGATCAGGACGACATCAGCCTTTTGATCAACGGGTTCAACATTGGCAGTTGGTCGGGCATCCAAACCGAAAGCACGAACACAAACGGCAATCAGAGTTTTGGGTTCGCAACGGGATTTGGCAACAACACGTTTAACACAGCTTGGTTCGCGTCCACGAATACAGCGCTGCTGAACAATATTCTGGCCACTGGGCAGACCGTGTCGCAGGTGTTGGATGATGATCCGAACGACAACTATTGGGATTTCCGTCGGGGGCAGACGCTTGGGAATGGTGCAATTGAAACCATCGCGCCGGGCTATACCCTTGAAAAAACTGTGCGTGGCGGGGCAACGACGTTCACGCAGGTTGGCGAAGTTATCACCTATGATTTTGTTGTGGCGAATATTGGGTCCGTCGACATTTTCGATGTTTCGGTAACAGATGATAAAATTGGGGCGGTCGCCTGTACGCCGACGACGCTACCGCGCACAACGTCATCTTCCGCACCACCCAACGAAGCGCTGTGTACGGGCACCTATACCGTAACCCAAGCAGACGTCGACGCCCAGACACTGACCAACAACGCGCAAGCAACGGGCGATCCTGAATTCGGCACCCTCGGCCCGCTCACCGATAGTGTCACTCTCGCCGGGCCTGCTTTGGTTTCGACCATGACATTGGAAAAGGTCGCAAGCCCGACGAGTTTTTCAACCGTTGGCGAAGAGATCACCTATACCTTTACCCTCACGAATACAGGCAACTCGACGCTTGATGCATTGTCGGTCACCGATCCGCGCATTCCGTCGCTATCGTGTTCCGTGGCCACACTTGCACCCGCAGTCCCGCCTGCGGCACCGGGGGCCGCCAATGAATTGGTATGTACAGGCACGTACCGGGTCACGCAGGCTGATATCGACGCCTTTGTGATCAATGGCCAAACGCTTGATAATACCGCTTCGGCCCGCGCAACTGACCCAAACAATGCCCCCATTGTCGCGAGCGATACGGAAATGTTGAACGGCCCAGCGTCTGCACCGACGCTGACAATTACAAAGACAGCGGACCCGCTGACTTATGAAAATGCTGGCGACGTCATTTCGTATGATATTGAGATCACAAATACAGGCAATGTGACGTGGCCTGCAGCGCCTGCGATTGTTGATGATCTGACCAGCGATGAAACTTGTCCGGCAGGCCCAGTTGCTCCGGGTGGGTCGATTATGTGTGCGGCCAGCTATACGATCGATCTGGATGATATGGATGCGGGCACAGTGCCGAACACGGTCACGGCGTCTATTACCGTAGGCGGCGTGCTGGCGGAAGGCACGGCAGACGCGTCAGTGACGGCTGTGGTGACAACGGGTCTGTCCATCGAAAAGCGTCTTTTGAGCGGGGCCAACCCGATTACGACGGACACCGATGAGCTTATATATGAGTATGAGCTGACGAACGACGGTAACACCCGCATGAGCACCTTTGCCGTCAGTGATGATAAGGTTGCCGTAACGTGCCCGGTGGTGACACTTGATCCCGGTCAAAGCGTTGTTTGTACGTCAGCTGCATATGATGTGCTTCAGGCAGATATTGATGCCGGCGGGATCACGAACATGGCCTCCGCCACCGGATTGGCGGCGAATGGGCAAACCGTCACGTCCGACACCGTTGATTTGACCGTCCCAGCGACGCAGTTGCCGAGCCTTGAGATGGGTAAGGTGTCTGATCCTT
>CAYOSK010000016.1:16052-29598 GCA_964406585.1 uncultured Octadecabacter sp.
CAAGCGACGTCACCGTCCCAGCGACGCAGTTGCCGAGCCTTGAGATGGGTAAGGTGTCTGATCCTTCTCCTGTTGCGCCGGAGGCGTTTTTTGCGGGAGCGTTTGTTGATTATGTTTATACGGTTACGAACACGGGTAATGTTACGATTGTTGATGCGGTTGTTGTTGAGGATGACAAGTTTGCGGATGTGATTGCCTGTCCTGTTGGAGCGATTGCGCCGGGCGCGTCGATTGAGTGTCGCGGGACGTATGAGGTTACGGGCGGGGATGTTGCGTCTGGTACGGTTGTGAACGTAGCGCGTGCTGTTGCGGGGTCTGTGACGTCCAACAGTGACACGGTTGCGATCCCGCAGTCTGGTGCGCCTGGTCTGACGTTGGAGAAGGTTGCGGACACGGCGAGCTATGATGATCTGTCGGACAGTTTGAGTTATACGTTCACGTTGACGAACAGCGGTGAGACGGTGATTGCGAGCAGTCAGCCGATCTTGATTGACGATCCATTGTTGGGGTCTGCGTTCAGCTGTACGGAGCAGCCGTTGAATATGTTCCCTGGGGATAGTTTTAGCTGTTCTCGCAGTTATGGTCCTGTGAGTCAGGCTGACATTGACGCGGGTCGCGTGGACAACGTTGCGACGGCGTCGTTTGATCTTGGTGGTTTGACGGTGACATCGCCGAGCAGCAGTGCGTCTGTTGTTGCGGATGTTGTTCCTGCGCTGAGCCTTGAGAAGACGGCTTTGGCTGCGGATGGTGGTGTTCAGTATGACACGTTGGGCGAGGAGATTGTGTACAGTTTTGCGGTGCGCAATGACAGTACGCAGACGCTTTCGTCGGTTGTTGTGAGCGATCCTTTGGTGCCTGGGTTCAGCTGTACGATCACGGATCTTGGGCCTGGGGTGACGGATGATACGAGCTGCGAGATGCGGTATGTTGTGACGCAGCCTGATCTTGATGCGGGGAGCATTCTGAACACGGCGAGTGCGCTTGGGACGAGTCCGACGGGCGCGACGCAGAGTGCGAGTGACAGCGCGGTTATGACGATTGATCCTGCGGCACAGACGCGTGTTCTTGGGTTGGAGAAGTCAGCGAGTCTGAGCGGGTTCGCGGCGGTTGGCGACGAGATTTTTTATGCGATTGAGGTGAGCAACCTTGGCAATCTGACGTTGCAGGATGTTGTGATTGAGGATGCGGCTTTGGGTCTGCGCTGTGTGATTGGTGCTTTGGCGCCGCTTGCCAGTGATGACAGCTGTGTTGGCAGCCATGTTGTGACGCAGGACGACGTGGATGCGGGGTCTTATGTGAACGAGGCGACGGCGAGCGCGACGGGTGCTTTGGATGTGCAGTCTGACGTTGTTGTTCCGGGTCCTGTGCGTGCGCCATCGTTCACGGTTGAGAAGACGGCGAGTGCGGATGTTGACGTGTCGGTTGGCACGGTTGTGGTGTATCGTCATGAGGTTGAGAACACGGGCAATGTAACGCTGACGGATATCACGTTGACGGATCGTCATACGTCGTCGTCGGGTGTTCAGGATCTTGTGTTCAGCCCGAGCAATGTGATTGGCACGTTGGCGCCGGGTGAGCGCGTGACGGTGACGACGCGTTATACGATCACGCAAGCGGACATTGATGCGGGCACGGATGTGGCCAATACGGTGAGCGCGACGGCGGTTCCTCCTGCGGGGACGACGCCTCCGACGGCGTCTGATGATGAGAGTGTTGATCTTGAGGACGGTGCGCCGTCTGTGAGCATTGTTAAAACCGAGAGCGACGGGACGGGCAGCTTTGGGAATCTTCCCAGCAGTGAGGTGTTTACATTCGAGGTGCGCAACACGGGCAATGTGACGCTTGTTGGCTTTGAGGTTGAAGATGCGAGCGCGGGGTTCAGCTGTGTTCTTGGGGATCTTGCGCCGGGGGCTGTGACGGGTGTGTGCGGGGATGGCACTGTGTTGTCAGCGACGGTTGAGATTGATCAGGGTGACATTGATCTTGGGAGCCTGAGCAACACGGTGACGGTTGGGGACGGGACGGTGACGGCGCGCGATGACGTGACGTTGAGCGGACCGGATCAGCTGCCTGTTCTGTCGGTTGTTAAGACGGCGACGTCTGGTGCTGGCTTTGATGCGGTTGGCGATACGATCAGTTATGAATACGTGGTTACGAATGCGGGTAACATCACGCTGAGCGCGCCGATCAGCGTAGCGGATGACAAGACGAATGTGACCTGTCCCGCGTTGCCTGTTGGGGGTCTTGCGCCGGGAGCGTCGATTCTGTGTACGTCGAGCTATGCGGTTGTTCAGGCGGATCTGGATGCGGGCGATGTTGTCAATCTGGCCAGCGCGTCGATCCGCCAGCCTGTTGTTCCGTCTGTGACCCATCCGGATGGCACGGCGGATGTGACGTCTGGGACGGTGAGTGCGCAGGTTGCTGCGACGCAGCTTCCCGGGATCGGGATTGATAAGGGGATCGTTCCTGGGACGCCGTCGACCTATAGTGCGGTTGGGGATGTTGTGACGTTCCAGTTCACGGTGACGAACACGGGCAATGTGACGTTGCGTGATACGATCACGGTTGTGGATGGGGATATCCCGGCGACGTTAAGCTGTCCTTCGGTTGGGCCTGTTGATGTTGCGCCGGGGGGGTCTGTTGTGTGCAGCGCGCCTTGGTCTGCGGATCAAGCTGATCTTGACGCGGGATCGTTTGTGAACACAGCGGTTGCGAATACGACGTTCAACGGGGGCGGTGTTGTGACGCCTGTGCCTGGCAGTGCGACGGCGACGGCGATCCAGACGCCTGCGATGGAGATGGTGAAGGCGCTGAGCGGTCTGACGGGGCCTGATGGTGTGCCGACGTCTGAGTTCGCGACGGGCAACATTGCGCGTTACAGCTATAGCATTACGAACACGGGCAACACGACGCTTTTGGGTCCGATCACGATTGCGGACAATCTGATTGGGACGGTTGTGTGTCCTGCGGGTGATCTTGCGCCGACGGATGGGGCTTTGGTGTGCGAGGCGAGTTATGTGATCCGTGCGGATGATGTTGCGCTTGGGTCTGTGACGAATATTGCGATTGCGACGGATGATGCTGGGACGCAGACGCCGCCGACGGATGAAACCATTCCGGGTGGTGCGGATCCGTCGATCAGCATGGTGAAGACGGCGGATGTTGCGACGTTCTCTGCGGTGGGTGATCCGATTGAATATACGTATACGGTGACGAACACGTCGCCTGGTGCGACGGTGAGCGGTGTGTTGGTGCGTCCTTCGCTTGAGAATGCGATCACGATTGCGGATGACAAGTTTGCGGATCCGATCAGCTGTTTGCCGACGGCGGATGGTCGTTTGTCCCCGGATGAAACCACGACCTGTCGTGCGACGTATCTTGTGACGCAGTCTGATCTGGATGCGGTTCAGGGGGATGGGTCTGGCGGTTTGCTCAGTGCGTTTGTGACCAACAATGCGACGGCGAACACGACCTTCGGGAGCACGGATGTTGTGTCTCCTGCGGACAGTGTGACGGTGCAGGGTGCGGCATTGCCGGGTCTGAGCGTTGCCAAGGATGTGACGTCTGGTGCGGAGCCTGCGGCGGTTGATGATGTGTTGGTTTACACGATCACGACGACGAACAGCGGCAACCAGCGCGTGAGCGGGATCACGGTGAGCGATCCTTTGATTGCGGATCTGTCTTGTACGATCGGGGGTGTTGCGTCTGCACAGCCTTTGACGCTTGAGGCGGGTGGTGTTGCGCTGTGTGTTGGTGATTATACGGTGACGCAGTCTGACATTGATGTTCAGGCGTTGACGAATACGGCGCGCGCGGAGGGGTCTTCTCCGGATGGGACGGTTGTTGGGGATACGGGCAGTGATGCGCATCCTCTTGAGCCGGATGCTGGTGCGGTGACGGTTCTGAAAGAGCTGAGCAGCGGTTTGGCGAGTGCGGCCTACACGGATGTGGGCGAGGAGATTGTGTTTACGATCACGGTGACCAACAGCGGCAATGTGACGTTGGACACGATTGATGTGACGGACAGCCGTGTTGCGGGGACGTGTCGTGTTGGGCCCCTGGCGCCGGGCGCGTCTGACAACAGCTGTTTGTTCAGCTATCAGATCACGCAAGATGACATTGACGCGGGTGAGTTGACCAATGTGGCGCGTGCGACGGCGGTGCCTGCGACGCCGGGCGCGGATCCTGTGATGGGCAGTGATGACATCACGGTTCAGGGTCCTGCGTTTGAGCCTGGCTTGTCGGTGAGCAAATCTGCGGATGTGTCTGAGGTGACGACGGCGGGTCAGCAGATCAGCTACAGCTATATCATTGCGAACACGGGGAATGTGACGATCACGGATCAGCCTGTGTTGTTGGATGACCGGATTGACGCGGCGGATCTGAGTTGTGCTGCGATCCCTGCGGGGGGTCTGTTGCCGTTGGGATCGATCCTGTGTTCGGGTGTGTATGATGTGACCCAGGCGGATGTTGACGCGGGTGGTGTGACGAACATCGCGACGGTCAGCGTGCCAAATATCTATAATCCTGGTGAGCTGATTGAGGGCACGGACAGTGTGACGGTTCCTGCGGTGCGCAGCCCTGATATGACGGTTACGAAGGTTGCGTCTGTGACGTCTGATGTGGCGGTTGGTGATGTGATCACCTATACGTACACCGTTGAAAACACGGGTAATGTGACGCTTGCGCCGATCACGTTGGTGGATCAGCACCGGTCTGCGGCGGGTGCTGTTGAGCTGGTGATTGAGGATGGCGGCGTGATTGACACGTTGGCGCCGTTGTCCAGCGTGCAGCTGACGGCGACCTATACGGTGACCCAGGGCGACATTGATGCGGGTGCGGATCTGAGCAACACAGTGACCGCGACGCCAGTGCCGCCGGTTGGCACGACGCTGGACGCGGTGAGCGTGGATGAAGTGGTGAGCGTGCAAGGTGCGGCGCCTGCGCTTGAGACGCTGAAAGTGGCGAGCACTGTGCCGGATCCGTTGATCCCTGGCAGTGTTGTGGTCTTTGACATCACGGTTGAAAACACGGGCAACGTGAGCCTTGAGGGCGTGACGCTGAGCGACACATTGCGTCGCGCGGATGACACGCGGATCAGCCCTGATCCTGTTGCGACGTTTGTGTCTGGGGATGGCGGTGCGATCGACATTCTGGATGTGGATGAAACCTGGACGTACCGTGTGTCGCATACGATGACGCAGGATGACATT
This sequence comes from uncultured Octadecabacter sp., assembly GCA_964406585.1. Taxonomy (GTDB): domain Bacteria; phylum Pseudomonadota; class Alphaproteobacteria; order Rhodobacterales; family Rhodobacteraceae; genus Octadecabacter. Next base: position 21,266 of record CAYOSK010000016.1, read on the forward strand.
GATGCGGGCGGTCTGTCCAACTCGGTGCTGGCGCGTGCGACGGATCCGTTTGCGACGGATGTTGAGGATCTGTCTGATGACGGCACGGGCTCTGGCAGCCAGCCGACGTTTGTGGGGGTTGCGCCGCTGCCGTCTGTTGAGGCGGTGAAGGTGATCACCACGAGCACGATCGCGGTGAACGAGACGGTGACCTTTGAGATCACGGTTGAGAACACGGGCAACGTAACGCTGAGCAGTGTGGATGTGATCAGTGATACGCTGACGCGCAATGACGGTGCGAATACGCCGCTGGTCTTGTCGAGTGGTCCGGACTTTGTGTCTGCGACGATGGGGTCGGTTGCGGGGACGTTGCTTGTGGATGAGATCGCGACCTACCGCGCGAGCTATGTTCTGCAACAAGCAGACGTGGACGCGGGTGGCATCACCAACACGGCGACGGCGCAGGGCACGGCGCCGGGCGGCGAAACGGCGCGCGATATTACGGACAACGGGACAAGCGGCAGCGGCGGGGATGACCCGACGGTTCTTGAGATCCCGGCGGATCCGTCGGTTGCGCTGGTGAAGTCGCTGCAATCTGGCGGTCCGACCTTTGAGACGTTGAACCAAGAGCTGGTGTTTGCCTTTGAGGTGACGAACACGGGCAACGTGACGCTGACGGACCCGATCACGATCACGGATGCGCTGATCACGGACGCGGGCCAAACCATCAGCTGCCCGCTGCCGCCCCTGGCCCCACAGGCCAGCCTGACCTGCACCGCCAGCTACTTCGTCACGCAAGACGACCTGGACACAGGATCCCTCACAAACACCGCAACCGCACAAACACCAACAACACCAACATCAAACTCAAGCGACGTCACCGTCCCAGCGACGCAGTTGCCGAGCCTTGAGATGGGTAAGGTTGCAGATGAAATCACCTCGGCGAATTTCATAGTCGGGGCTGTTGCGTCCTACACCTACACGGTGACCAACACCGGCAATGTGACAGTAACAGATCTCGTGACGATCACAGATAATCGTATTGAGGCATCTGATATTCAGTGTCCGGTGTTCCCAATAGATGGACTTGCACCTGGCGCGGAATTTGTCTGCACTGCAAGCTATGTGGTGACGGTGGATGATGTTGCGCTTGGCAGTGTGACCAACAACGCATCCGCCACGGATGGCACCGTAGTATCACCGCTGGTGAGTGAGACGATTCCGGTAGATGGAACGCCTGCATTGAGCATTGATAAGGTGCTGACAGCTGTGAACGGTGATACGGGTTTGACCAGTTTTGCGGCAGTGGATGATATACTGACGTATGGATTTACGGTTACGAATTCGGGCGAGGTGTCATTTTCTAACGATATCACCGTGATTGATCCGCTGATTGAACAAAGCCCAATCACGTGTTTCACGTCGACAGTTGAAAACCCTGATCTGATCCCGGGCGAAACCACAACATGCCAAGGGACATATCGGGTCACACAGGCCGATTTGGATGCAGGCGAGGTGTTCAACGAAGCCACCGCATCGACAGAGTTTGGAGTGGGTCCGACGGTTGTGACGTCACCTGCGGGTACAGAAACCACACCCGCCACAACTCAGCCGCAGATCGCGCTGGTCAAATCTGTCGCAACGCTTCCGGTCACGGATGTCGGGCAGGTTCTGACCTATACGTTGACGATCACGAATGTTGGCAATCAGACGCTGACGTCTATCAGTGGGTCTGATCCGCTATTGCCAAACCTTAGCTGCGCGGCAGACACGTTGGCACCGGGCGCAGAGTTGGTGTGTTCTGATACCTACGCCGTGACACAGGATGATGTCGACGCAGGCACATTGGTGAACAATGCAGATGTGAGCGCGATCAACCCGCAAGGCGATAGCATTGTGGCAGAGGATCAATTGATCACAGATATGCCAGCCGCCGATCCGGCATTCACTTTGGTCAAATCCGCGAACCCTGATCCCTATGGCGGTTTGGGCACGGCGGTTTTGTACACCTTTACGGTACAGAACACCGGTAATGTGACGTTGTCTGATGTCACGGTGACGGATTCCATCGTTGATCCTGCGTTTAGCTGCACAGTTCCCAGCCTTGGTGTAGGGCAAACCGACAACAGCTGTACGCTGTCTTATGTGGTGACACAGGACGATGTGGATGCAGGCCAGATCGTCAATACGGCAACCGCAATCGCCACGGATCCGTTTGGCGCGCAACCTGTGGCCGAAGATACCAATACGGCCAATGGCCCGGATGCGGCACCAGCCCTACTGGCCACCAAAACCGCGAGTGTGGGCGGGACGGCCGTTGGGTCGGTCGTGACGTATACCTTGCGAGTGGAGAACACCGGCAATGTGTCCCTGACCCCGCCTGCCATTGTTGATACGATGACCCGCGCGAACGGTCGGTCGACGTCTTTGACAACACCGTTTGTGCTGCAAAGCGGCGATACAGATGGCGATGGCGCCTTGGATGTCACTGAAGATTGGGTCTACACGGCGACCTACGTTCTGGGGCAGGCGGATTTGAACGCCGGTGGTTTGTCCAACACGGTGACGGTGACCGCACAAGGGCCTGATGGGACGTCTGCCTTTGATGTGTCGGATGATGGCGACAACACAGATGGCAATACGTCTGACGATCCAACTGTGATTGAAATTGTGCCCGGCCCTGCGATCAATACGGTCAAAACACTTGTCTCGGGTGTTCCGGCCGTAGGCGAGGTTGTGACCTATCAGATCACGGCAACAAACACGGGCAATGTCACGCTGATTGATCCAACAGTGCAAGACAGCCTGCGCCGTATCGATGGCGGAGATGTAACAGGGGCTTTGGTTGGGCCGACACTTACATCGGGCAATGCAACCGGCATTGATCCGGGCGAAGCCTGGGTGTGGACGCTGGCCTATACATTGACGCAAGGCGATGTCGACGCAGGCGGATTGACCAATACAGCAACCGCAGGCGGCACCGATCCAGAAGGCACGCTGGTGTCGGACATGTCCGACAACGGTGATGATTCCGATGGCAACACGGCGGATGACGAAACCCGTTTCGTCATTCTGCCCGCCCCACAGTTGGTGGTCGTCAAGGAACTGGTCAGCGTTGGTTCTTCTGCAGGCGAGATCGCGGAATTCATGGTGAAGGCAACCAATACTGGAACCGTCACCCTGCGTGATCTGCAAATCACCGATACGATGACGAACGGGGATGGCACAGTTGTCACGCCGGACAGCATCACGGTGACGAACGGGGATGCGGCGCTGTTACCTGTGGGGGATATGATTACATATCGCGTTCTTTATACGTTGACGCAGGCAGACGTGGACAGCGGCGGGTTATCGAACTCAGCCCAAGTGGCCGGCACATCACCGGGCGGCGGCGCTGTTTCCGATGTGTCTGACACTGGGGCCGGAGATGGCAGCACGCCAACGGTCGCACCCATCGTACAGACGGATACGATGATCGCCGTCAAAACAGCCGGTACCCCTGTCCGTGTCGCACCGAACCGTTTCGAAGTGACCTTTACGATGACGTTGCAGAATACCGGAAACGTCACGCAAACAAATCTGGTTCTACAAGACGATCTGACGGCCTTTGTCGCACCTGCGACACTGTCAAACGTCGGGACACCTGTTGTGTCTGGATTTACGAATGGCACCGCAAAGGCAGGATACAACGGCACCTCGGATATCAACCTGACGACAGCAGGGGCATCTTTGGCGCCAGGCGCGACAGGTACAATCGCCTTGACGGTGGTTTACGATGTCACCAATGGCCAACCTGCGGGAACGAACGTCTTCACGGCGTCATCGGACCGCATAACCGCCGCGCTAAGCGCATCGGCGGCTGTGATTGCTGGCGCTGATCCGGATATATTCGCCACCAAAACGGTGACGCCGGACCGCGCAACCGTTGGTCAGACCGTCACGTACACACTCACGTTTACCAACGCGCTGCCCACCGCCGAAGGCAATCTGACCCTTGTTGACGCGCTGCCTGCGGGCCTTGTTTATACGCCCGACAGCGCGACGTTTAATGGGGGGGCAACGCCAGCTCCGACGTTGGACGGACGCACCTTGCGCTGGAACGGCGTGACTATTCCAGCGATGAGTACGGTGACCATAACGTTGGACGCGCGTGTCACCGATGGGGGGCTTGGGACGCTAACGAATGAAGCCTACGTTCTTGATCCGTCAGGCGCCCGCGTGTCCAATATCGCCACGGCGACGTTGCGCTTACCGGTCGAAGCCGTCTTCGATTGCGCGGACATCATTGGTAAGGTTTTCGATGACCGCAACATGAACGGCTATCAAGACGGCGTGGTCGAAAACCGCGGTATCTCGGATCAATCCTACGAGGGCGGTAAATTCGGTGCGCCACCAGTTCTGGAACCAGACGGCGAACCGGGCTTGGCGAACGTGCGTTTGTCTACGGTGGATGGCACGATCATCACCACGGATGAATATGGCCGCTACAGCGTTCCTTGTGCCGCCCTACCGGATGAAACAGGTTCTAATTTCACGTTGAAACTGGATACCCGTTCCTTGCCATCAGGCTACCAAGTGACAACCGAGAACCCGCGCGTCATTCGTGTTACAGCAGGGACGCTGGCCCGCTTGAACTTTGGTGCGACCATCGCAACGATTGTGGACATCGATCTGATGGACAGCGCGTTTGCGCCGGGATCCGCCGAATTGAGCCCGGCTTTGATTCAAGGTGTCGATCAATTGGTGACCATTTTGCAGCGCGACCCATCGGTTCTGCGCCTGACATATTACCGTGACGGCGAAAGCCGCGACCTTGCCCGTGCGCGATTGGATCAGATTGAAACCCTGATCCGGGATCGTTGGCGCGGCTTCGGGCGCGGGCTCACCATCGAACGCACCATCAACCGCGTGCAGTAGGAAGACGAGTTATGATGAATATGTCCAAACGAAAATCGCTCATCTGTGCGCTTTGGGGGGCAACTGCCCTTGCTTTGATGGCGCCACAAGTCTCTGCTCAATCCCCTGAGGGTTTCGTGATCTCGATCAACGGCGAAGCGATTGCCGGTGATGTCCGCGTGCGCGAAGAAATTCGGCGCACGGATATTCAACTCGCGCAGGCTGATGTTCAGGTTGTTTATGATGGTCTGGGCGGCACACCGCGCCTTGATTTGCAGGTCTTGGGCGGGCCGCAGTCTTTTGACGCGGGCCAAACTGTGACGGTGCAATCCGAATTGAACTATCCGGCCTATGTGGAACGCGGCGAAATTCGTGTGATGGATATGGGCGCGCGGGGCGGGCCAAGGGTGATCGAAATCGTGCCCGTGTCACCCAACGGTCAGGCCCGTATCACTGTTCCGCAGGGTGATGACATTGTTCTGATCCACCGCGTTTATGACGCACGAGGGCGGTTCGATGCGACCGCGCCCATTCCGCTCAGCCGTGCGGATCGCCGACCGGATTCTGATAGCGTCGAAGACGGGGCGGATGCCACCGCACGTCGACGTATTCCGGTTTACGGCGGCTCTGTCACGATTTCTGGGGATGGGGTCACGCCGGGGGCGACAGTTACGGCGCTCGGGGAGCAGGTGCGAACCGATCCTTCGGGCGGTTTTGTGATCGAACGCATTCTTCCGGCAGGTGATTATCCGGTTAATGTACAGGTCAGCGGCGGCGGCCAGAATGTTGATCTGACCCGCGACGTGGATATTCCAGCGTCCGAGTGGTTTTACGTTGCTGTTGCGGACCTGACGTTTGGGCGACGTAAAGACGGTGCCACGAACACGACCGAGGACTACCAAGAAGGGCGTTTGTCGTTCTACATCGATGGTCGTACTGAAAACGGGGTTGAAATCACAGCCAGCGCTGACACTGGCGAAGGTGATCTAGACACCTTGTTTACCCGGCTCGAAGACAAAGACCCGCGAAACCTGTCTCTTCGCGTGGACCCAAATGCGTTGTATCCGACATACGGCGATGACAGCACCACGTTTGACAATACGCCAACGTCGGGCCGCGTTTATTTGCGGATCGAACGTGATGGTAATTTCGTGCAGTGGGGCGATTTCGAGGCCCGCCTTGATGGCGGCGATCTGATCCGCAACGACCGGGCGCTTTATGGCTTGCAAGGGTCTTACGCCACAGCAGCCACCACAGACGACGGCGAAGCGCGTTTCCGCACCACGCTTTATGCGGCCCAGCCCGATCAATTGCCAGCGCGCGATGTGTTTCTAGGCACAGGTGGATCTGTCTATTTTCTAGAACGCCAAGATATATTGAGCGGAACGGCTGTTCTGTCCGCACAGGTGCGCGACCCCGATACTGGGCGCGTGATTGAAACAGTACAACTTCAGCCCGGCGTTGATTACGACATCAACTATATCCAAGGCATCGTGACGCTGTCACGGCCCCTATCTAGCAGCATTGGCGACGGATTGATCGTAACGCCAGGGTCAGCCCCCGAAGTGGTCTTGATCGCGCAATATGAATACACACCCACCGTTGGTGACGTTGATGGCTACGCCTATGGTGGCCGCGCCGAATTTTGGGCAACGGATCAATTGCGGTTCGGGCTAAGTGGCATGGTCGATCAAAGCGGTGCGGCAGATCAAACCGCCTTTGGCGTTGATGCATTGTGGCGGTTGAACGACGACACCTATGTGTCCGGGGAATTTGCACGCACCGAAGGGCCGGGGTTTGGCAGCACGTTTTCATCTGACGGCGGCTTGGTGTTTGACACCGCAACCCTTGCCACCGGCACAGGGGAAGCTGTTAAGTTTGATGCACGGGTAGGGCTAGGTGATCTTGGCCTTGCGGCGGACGGTTCAATCGGAGGGTATTTCGAACGCCGCACCGAAGGGTTTTCAACCCTAGACTATCAAGTGCTCGCCACCACTGGCGATGAAACGCTGTGGGGCATCTACGCTGACGTCACGCCAAACGAAAACCTGCGCTATTCGATTTATGCGGATAGCTACGAAAACGATGCAGGTGACGTAGATCTCACGATCGGTGCAGAAGCCGAAATCGCCTTGAACGACACGCTTGACCTGACGATCGGTGCGGAACACGTCGATTTAAACAATTCATCCGACGTCGGGACGCGCACGGATATCGCCGCACGTTTGGACTATGCGGTAAATGATCAGGTTGGGCTGTATGTCTTTGGACAAAACAGCGTGGAATTGACGGGCTTGGCGCGCAACGATCGCTACGGTGTCGGAACCATAATCGGCTTTGACAACGGGTGGACGTTTGAAGGCGAATTGTCAGATGGCACAGCAGGGGAGGGTGCGCGCATCCTTGGCCGCCAAGACGACGGGCAGGGGAATACATCCTATCTTGGTTATGAGTTGGTGGCAGGGCGTGAACTTGACGGTGCGACGTTGGTGGGGCGGGATCGAGGCCGCTATATTCTTGGCGGCACACGCGAAGTGTCTGACGAGGTTTCGATCTTTGGCGAAAACACCTATGACGCTTATGGCCAATACCGCACGTTCACGTCGGCCTATGGGCTAACATATACGCCCAGCGATCTGTGGTCGACGACCGTGGCTTTGGAATTGGGTCAAGTGGATGATGATTTTGACAATGATTTTGACCGCACTGCAGTATCATTTGGTGTCCGCCGACAAACAGATGCGTTCACCGCGGCAGGTCGCGTGGAATATCGCGTTGAAGAAGGCCTGAGGTCGGGCGCACCGCTGGACGCAGAAACCGTTATAGTCGCGGCGAATGCACGTTACACGATCAGCCCAGATGCGCGGTTGGTGTTTGATTTGAACGCCGCGTCGACGGACACGGATGAAAGCGCGGTTCTTGATGGTGAATATGCCGAACTTTCGTTTGGCTATGCGTACCGCCCGACTGAAAATGATCGTTTGAACGTGCTTGCGCGGTATCGCTATCTGTATGATTTATACGGTCAACGCGTGGATGATGTGGACGAAGACGGACCGCGCCAGCGCAGTCATGTGTTCAGCGTTGACGCCAGCTATGACATAAATCCGAATTGGACGCTTGGCGGTAAATTGGGCTATCGATTGTCCGAAACGGCCGCCGATGAAACATCGCCCTTCGTGCCAAATGATGCTGTGCTATCAGCCGTCAGCCTGCGCTATCATCTGGTGCACAACTGGGATGCCTTGCTAGAGGTCCGCAATTTCCAGACCATTCAGGGCGGTACATCTGAAACCGCCGCGCTCGCCGCAGCCTACCGACATTTTGGAGATAACTTCAAAGTGGGGATGGGGTATAACTTTGGCACGTTTTCGGATGATTTGACGGATCTTACCCAAGACGATGAAGGCATATTCCTGAACATCATCGCCAAGTTCTAGATTGGATTTAGCGTATGA
>CAYOSK010000017.1:0-29263 GCA_964406585.1 uncultured Octadecabacter sp.
CGTCGCTCAACAAACCATCAAGCGCAGAAATCGCACTCGGATATATCTTCGTCATGCTGCTTCCTTTCGCAGTCCTAAAATGTCACGTGCCTGCGCCCATGTGGCGACCGGCCGTCCGTGCTTTTCACAGATTTGGGCAGCACGTGTCACAAGCGCTGCGTTGGAGGGGGCCAATGTTTCGCGGTCAAGGCGCACATTGTCTTCAAGCCCGGTTCTGGCATGTCCACCGGCCGCAATGGCCCATTCGTTCAAAACAATCTGTTGAGGGCCAATTCCGGCTGCACACCAGGGTGCATCTTCGCCAAACAGACGTTTGACTGTTTCGATGTAATAGTCAAAGACCGCCCTATCCGCCGGCATCGCGTTTTTGACGCCCATGACAAACTGAACATAGGGTGTACCTTTGATTTGCCCCTTGTCGGCCATGTCTTTGGCTTTGAGGATATGGCTAAGGTCAAATGCTTCGATTTCGGGCTTTACGTTGTGTTTGACCATTTCGGACGCGAGCCAATCAACGAGTTGAGGCGGATTTTCGTAGACCCTTGTAGGGAAATTATTGGATCCGACGGAAAGAGAGGCCATGTCTGGCGACAAAGACAACATGCCACCGCGTTCTTGGCCCGCACCAGATCGCCCGCCCGTTGACAGTTGTACGATCATGCCAGGGCAATGGGTTTCCAACCCTTCTTTGAGGCGCGCGAAACGTTCTGGATCAGATGTAGGTTTACCGTCATCGTCGCGGACATGGCAGTGTGCAATGCTCGCCCCAGCTTCGAACGCTTCTTGAGTACTTTCGATTTGTTCAGCAATGCTGATCGGCACGGCCGGGTTGTTGTCCTTGGTAGGCAGGGACCCAGTGATCGCGACACAGATGATGCATGGATTTGTCATTGGTCTCTCAGATGTCAAAGAAAATGGTTTCATTCGGGCCCTGAAGATGAACATCAAAGCGGTACGCATTATTGCTCGTTTTCTTGGCAAGCAGCGTTGGGACACGGTTTTGATGTTCGATTCGGGTTAGAATAGGGTCAAGGGCGTTGGCCTCTGTCTCGTCTTCGAAATACATGCGCGTATGCAGCCCGATGTTGATGCCCCGCGCAACGATCCACGCGGTGATATGAGGGGCCTGCATCCGCCCATCGGGCCAAGGGACCGCGCCGGGTTTGACCGTATCAAAGACAAATTCGCCTGTATTCATGTCACCCGCTGACCGCCCCCAACCCGTGAAGTTCGGGTCAGGCGTGCCACGGGTTTCATTGGCAGATTGGAAAAGCCCAGCCGCATCTGGCTGCCATATTTCGATCATTGCGTCGCGCAGGGCTGTGCCGGTGCCATCAAAGACGATCCCGCTGACAGTAATTTCGTGTCCTTGTACGGGTCCGGTTTTCATCCCGGTTCCCAGATCACCACCATAAATGTCGATGCCAGCAAAGTTGGGGGTGCAACCAATATGAACGTATGGACCCGCTGTTTGGCTTGGGCTTTCTCGGAGGTAGTTGAGTTTTTGCACCATGATTACATCCCCTCTTTGCGATTTTCGAAATAGGTTTGGCGCCGCCCACGCAGGGTGATGTCGAATTTATACGCACGGCTGTCCATGGGTACGGTACGGTGCATGTCGAGCGGCGCAGTCAGCGCATCTACCGCCTCTTGTGTTTTCAGAATGCCGACGATGGGACATAGCGGGATGTGGGGATCGCCTTCGAAATACATCTGGGTGATGAGCCGTTGTGCAAAACCGTGACCAAATATCGAAAAATGGATGTGGGCCGGACGCCAATCGTTCATGCCGTTGGGCCACGGGTATGGGCCGGGCTGAATGGTGGCAAATTCGTAGGATCCGTCATCAGCAGTAATTGTGCGGCCACATCCCCCGAAATTTGGGTCCAGTGGGGCCAAGTAGCTTTCTTTCTTGTGGCGATAGCGCCCACCTGCGTTGGCCTGCCAAAATTCCAACAAGGCCCCCGGTACGCCGCGCCCCATTTCATCCAAAACACGACCATGTACAATAATACGGGGCCCGATCGCGCTTTCGCCTGCTTGGGCGTAGTTGTGGATCAGGTCATTGTCGAGTTTGCCAATAAGACCGTGCCCAAATACGGGTGATGTTTCTTCTGACAGGGTTGTCGGAAAGGACAAAAGCGCAGCTTGGGGGCTGCGTTTGACGGTTGTTTTGTAGTCCGGAGTGAGCGCATCTGGCTGCCAGCTACGGTCACGGGGTACGTATCCACCGTTCATATCTCTACTCCCAATTCTGCGTAGGTCTGTTTTGCCAGTTTAATCGCGTGGTTCGCCTTTGGCACCCCTGCGTAAACTGCGACATGCATAAAGGCCTGCAGCACATCCGTCGGTTCGGCGCCGGTGTTCTGTGTTGCGCGAATATGCATCGGGATTTCCTCGAAGTTTCCGGTCGCGGCCAATAAGGCTAACGTCAACATAGATCGTTCGCGGCGCGTGATCGTATCATCTGACCAAAGGGTTCCCCACGCCCCTTCCGTGATCATGTTCTGAAAAGGTTCATCAAACGACACTTTTGCCGCTTCTGCGCGATCAACATGGACGTCACCCAAAACGTCTCGGCGGGTTTTCATGCCACGGTCGTATCGGTTGGTCATTGAGTTCTCCATTAGTAGGGCAGGCCGACGTAATTTTCAGCCATCGCCTTTTGCGCAGCGTCGTTGCTACGCAGAAATTCAAGTTCCGCCACCTGAATACGATGATCGAAATCTGACTGGCCAGGAAATCGGTGCATGAGTGATGAAAACCACCAGCTAAACCGTTCAACTTTCCAAACTCGGGCCAATGCCTTGGCAGAGTAGCCGTCGATGCCGTCTGTGCTGTTGTTTTGGTAATAGTCCAATAGCCCACGATACAGGTAGTTCACGTCAGACGCGGCGGTGTTCAATCCTTTGGCGCCAGTCGGAGGCACAATATGCGCGGCGTCTCCGCACAAAAACAGGCGTCCCCAACGCATGGGTTCAGTCACAAAAGACCGCAGCGGTGCAATTGATTTTTCAATGCTTGGTCCAGTAACGAGTTTTGCCGCTTGATCGGCCGGAATACGTTTTTTGAACTCGGCCCAGAACGCTTCATCTGACCAGTTTTCAACTGTGTCGTCGGTAGAACACTGGATGTAATATCTGCATAGATTTTCATTGCGCATGGATGCCAGCGCAAAACCATCTGGCGAATTTGCGTAGATCAATTCATGGTTTACCGGTGGTGTTTCACTCAGGATGCCGAGCCAGCCAAAAGGATAGACCTTTTCATACTCCTTTCGGACGCCTTCGGGGATGGTCTTGCGGCTTACGCCGTGGAACCCATCGCATCCAGCGATGAAATCGCAATCGATCCTGCGCGCATCACCGGCAATGTTGTAGGTGATAAAGGGGGCGTCAGTATTTGCATCATTGATAACAACATCTTCGACGTTGAATTCGATTTGCCCGCCTGTTTTTTCACGGTGTTCGTACAGATCGCGCGTCACTTCGGTTTGGCCATAGACGATAACAGGCGTTCCGGTGTGTTTCTTAAAGTCCACACGGAACATTTCGTCGCCATATGAAATAAGCGTCCCGTCATGCGGATAGCCTTGGGCATGCAGCCGATCTGCACAGCCGATTTCTTCCATCAAACGCACGAGGCCCTGTTCCATCACGCCGGCGCGAATACGGCTTAAGACATAGTCCTTTGTTTTGCGTTCAAGAACGATGCTGTCGATGCCGTGCTTGTCCAACAGTTGGGCAAGCAAAAGCCCGGATGGACCGCCGCCAATAATTGCAACCTGCGTTTTCATGTTTGTTTTCTTTCAGAACGAGCGACAATGCTAATTTTGCTGCATACTTTAAGAAAGTAAATTGATAAATTGAGCCATTAAGTTACCAATAATGGAAACAAAATGGATCGTAGAATTAAGTTTCGCCATCTTGAGGCCTTTGTCGCGATTGCCCGTGCCAAACGTCTAAAACGCGCAGCTGAACAATTGAATCTTACGCAGCCTGCCATCTCTAAGACCTTGAAAGATTTAGAAGAAATATTGAACGTTTCACTAATGGACAGGGATCGAGCGGGCGTTCGCCTTACACCGGAAGGGCAGGTGTTTCTACAATATGCCGAACAAAGTGGGGCGGCCTTGCAGCAAGGGATCAACAGCATCGCAAGCCTGACCGAAGCTGGTGGCGCGGTCTTAAAAGTCGGCGTCTTGCCCAGCGTTGCGGCCCAAGTTCTGCCATTAGCAATTGAGAAGTTTCGCACGATGTCGCCGAACACTGTCATTCATGTGGAAGAAGGGGCGCTCAATGTGCTGGCGGATCGTTTGCGTAGTGGTGATCTGGATCTTGTTATGGGACGACTGGGAGAAGCCGACACCTTAAAGGGGCTTTCTTTCACGGCGCTTTATGAAGAAACAGTTGTGGCCTTGGTTGCGCCAGACCACCCCAGGAAAGATGCCACCCGTCTTGAACAGATCGAAAACGATCTCATCATTTATCCTCCACAGAATTCGGCCATACGTCCACTGATGGCGCGGTTGATGTTGTCGCGTGGTTTGGCGCTGTTTGAGGATCGAATCGAAAGCGTTTCGGACGCGTTTGGACGCGCCATGACATTGGGTCCATTGCGGCCAGTGTGGTTCATATCGCGCGGCGTTGTTGCTGCGGATTTGGCGGCGGGGCGGCTGATAGCGCTAGATATCGACATGGGCCCAACAGAAGGCGCCGTAGGTATCATGGCAAGATCCGAAGAAGCACCCTCACCTTTGGTCCGACTATTCCGTTCGGCTGTTTCTGATACGATTGTCGAAGAAGACTTGAAACGGGATGAGTAAGCTTCATCTGTAAACGCCCTAAACATGGTGGCATTTGCGGCGCACAGGCTATGTGCATTCCATGAGAGTGCCTTGAAACAAAGAATTCGCTAAAGGTCGAATAACGAATTTAGTCAGGATGGGTTAACGATGAATACACTTGTTAAATATGGCTCCTTTGCACGCCTGTTACATTGGTCGGTTGCAATCTTGGTTTTGGTAGATCTGGTTTTGGGTGTTGTCGGTTCCCGTATCCCGCGGACGGCAGAAACTGTAGACTTTCTGAAACTCTTATACTCTGCTCACAAGACGATTGGTGTTCTTGTATTGGGCTTGGCAGTTGTGAGGGTGGTTTGGGCGCTGACCCAGCCACATCCTGTACCCCTGCACCCCGAACGCAAATTGGAGACTTTTGCAGCCCAAACCGCACATTGGTTGTTGTATGCCGCGATTTTCGTGCTGCCCCTGTCAGGCTGGATTATGCATTCGGCTGAGGTTGGTTTTGCTCCGATTTGGTGGCCGTTCGGTCAGGATTTGCCGTTCGTTCCGAAATCCGAAGATGTGGCGCACAGCGCTGGAATGGTTCATTGGATCGCAGGAATGGTTTTGACCGCGACAGTCGCGGCCCACATTGGCGGGGCATTGAAACATGCATTCTTCGATCGCGACGAAACACTTGAACGGATGTTGCGCGGACGTGAAGCCGGTGATCCTTTGGCCGGTCATGGGGGCAAATTTGCCCCCGCGGTCGCGGCATTCTTGATTTGGGCATTTGCAATCGGCGGTGCGTTGACGTTGTTTGCCCAATCCCATGATGCGCCGGCATTGGCGACACCCGTTGAACAGCCCGCGTCTGGTTGGAACGTGGTTGAAGGGAGTCTTGAAATCACAGTTCAGCAACTTGGTGCGCCCGTAACAGGTGCGTTCACCAATTGGACAGCGGCTATAGATTACGATGATGCACTTGGTATGGGTCAGGTAACAACTGTGATCGACACGACATCATTGTCGCTTGGGTCAGTTACAGATCAGGCGAAAGGGCCAGAGTTTTTTAACATCAGTTCTTTTGCCCAATCGACTTTCGTTGGCGACATTGCCCGCATTGATGGCAACAGGCATTCTGCGACCGGCACGCTTGAACTTGTGGGGCAGACTATTCCGGTGACATTCGAATTTGACCTGATGGTCGCTGATGGCAATGCAAAGATGATCGGTGACACAGTTTTGGACCGGCGCGATTTCGGCATGGGGGCGTCTTACCCTGACGAAAGCAACGTTGGATTTAGCGTTGGCGTCACGATGGAGTTGACCGCACAGCGCGCCGAATAGTCAAAAATAGGGCCGCAGGAGGAATCCTGCGGCCCTATCTACTTATAATATAGTGGGTAGCTTATTCAGCTGGAACCATTGCCTCGATCGAAATGACGATCGCAATTTCGTCGCTGACAAATGGTGCAAACTGGCCCATGTCAAAATCTGAACGCAGCAACGTTGTCGTTGCGTCGAAACCCGCCCACGGCAACTGTGCCATTGGGTGGTCACCCAACTGGTTCAGCGTTGCGTCCAAGACGACCGGCTTCGTGATACCGTTCATTGTCAGATCACCAGTGATCAGGCCCGTTGTTTCGCCCGTGACCTCGATCGACGTGGATTCGAACGTTACGAGTGGGTTTGCCCCAGCGTTAAAGAAGTCTTCGGACAGAAGGTGACCTTCACGTGCAGGCCAACCTGTGATCAGGCTGCTTGCCGGAAAGGATACAGAGACAGAGGACGCCGCTGGGTCTTCGGCATCCATCATGATGGTACCTTCAAAACCAGAAAACATGCCGGTTGTTGTGGAATAGCCAAGGTGATCGTAGGTGAAAACGATTTGGCTGTGTGACGCGTCTAGTACGTAGGCGACAGCCTCTGCGGATGCGGCTGCGGCAAATGATGTACTTAGGGCGGTTGCGAGAAGAAGATTTTTCATGGTCATTCCTAAAGTTGGACTACAAATTGATCAGGTACGCACAACTTCTAACCCAGTCATGCTTGTCAGCATATCTGCACATGCGAACACTTTAGGTTCGCATGTGAACAGAGGTCCAGTTCGATAGCGGCCCATCACTAACCAAGTCGCACCCCTCAGATCGCTTCTAGATAGTGTGGCTCGTTCTTCATGCGAAGCATCATTTTTTGAAACTTGTCGCGCGCGCGTGCTCCGGTCCGGCTGGTATTGTTCAGCTCTGACTCATCGGTGTCTTGATGTTTGGTAGCGGCTTTTGTCTTTTTGTCCCATGGTTCCCATGCACGGGTCGGGTGACTGCGACCATCCAGTCCCGGAGGACGAATGACGCCGCGGGTCAACATCCTATCCATCAATCCTTGCGCTTCATGGGGCGATATTTTGAACACGCGTTCAATATCCGCTGCTGATACACCATTGTTCATCTGGGCATAAACACAGGCCCAGCCGTAATGAAACGGGACCACTTTGGTGGTCGCGTGTGTCGCCGCCTTTGAAATCACTGGCGCCGGAAGCGCAGTCGCACCTGCGGTCGCGATCATGCCTTGCAAAAACCTACGCCTGTGCATCGTCGGCCTCATTAGTTTCAGGTCCGACGAGATCGCATTCGTCGTCAGCCAAGGCATCGTATATGTCGCGTGCCTTTTCAAAAATGTCTTTTGATGCGTGCGAAAGGCCCGGAATCCCTTGGGGTGGATGCATGGGTTGAACTGCAACCGCAGTTCCAGCCACGGGCGCATGCACGATGTTTCGTTTGACCAAATCGGCCATAATCGCGCTGGCCTGTGCCGGGCCAACGTTTAGCCATTTTTGGATAAGGGCGGGTGTTGCGCGTGCGTTGGCACGTGCGAATAGCGCCGCCCAGTTCGCCGTCGCGGCATGAACTGGGGCTGTGGCCACTGGGGCGGCCATAGCGTGCAGGGGCAGGACTGGGATCGCAGCCGCTGCGCCGGCGGAACAAAGAAAGTCACGTCGTTTCATGAAGTATAGATGGGTATGAATTGCTGACCTTTTACGGGGAAATCTGTCGATTTACTCCCCGTCAGCGCTCACATCATTCGAATAACGTCTTTATCAATCGCAAGCATGTAGCCGCGTCGCGCTATGTTTCGAACCAGCAATTCAGATATCATCTGATTGCCAAGCGTATCGCGCAGACGTTTGATCCGCGTCGCACCAGCGGCTTCTTCGCAATCAGAAGATGGGCGGCCCGAAATGACACCTTCAATCTCCGCACCCGACAAAACCTCATCGTCCATGCGGGCCTCTGCAAGGACGGATAACGTTTCAATCGCGGCGTCCGTTAGCTTGAATTCAAAATTGTTAAGGTAGACCATATTTTGATCGCGTGAGATGAGAAGTGAGTTCACCTCAATCCCTTTGCGTTCAATCTGCCCCATGCGCCGGTTCATTGCGATCAACATCACAAGAAACGCAACGGCGGCGATCAACAGAGCTGTCGCAAAGACAAGCAAAACGAAAATGACGAAACGGTAACTGTCCAGTGTTTCAGAAAATGCTGTTCCCGATTGGGCAAGGATTTCGAGCAGTTTGATTTCCGCTTGCCCCGTCAAAGACGCGTTTTCAACGAACAGGGCCTCTACCCGTTCATTAAAAGCATTTGCATCGGGCAGATTCATGAACAGCAACACAGCTGCTGTCAAAAGAATGACAACAATGGCCGCAATTCCGCCTACGACAATCTTGTTGCCGGTCTGCCGCGCCTCAATAGCGGAGGTAGAATTCTCCTGCACTGCTCTCTCTCTCCTCAAGTCCGGCATCGTCAAAGACACCTTCAATGCTTAGCAATTGCCAATCCGCAGCCGCAAGCCGTGTCGTGAGTTCGTTGCGTGCGGCGGCGGGCGTACAATCGCCTCTAACTTCTGCAACACCGTAGTGCAGCCGGAGGGGATCGTCACGCTTGGCTTTATAATCGGCAAAACACGCCGCTTGGGCAGATGAACATAACACCACAAAGGCGGCTGAAAGAGAGATAAGGCGTTTCATTCAACTACAATGACGTTCGCGCGATTGATATTCAATAACCCCGTGTCGGCAATGCACTGAAACCCGATAGCATCACACTGTTATTGAGTGGCGAAGCCCACAGTCCGCATTGTTGGTCCATCAAACGTCGGCATGCTGTCTGGCGTGTCTATGAAAGGATCTTACAATGCTTGTCCCGTCATTCACAAAAACACTGACTGCCGGAATTCTGTCCTTAACGCTTGGTTTAACAAGCCTTGCCCCGGCACCCGCCCATGCGGGCCTGTCTGACGACGAAAAACTCGGGCTGATTACGCTTTTGCTCTTCGGAGCCGCCATCCACAACAATCGTAACCGCGATGAACAACCGCAAGAAACCCGTCCGCGTCGTGACTGGCGGGTTTTGCCTTCGGATTGTCTGCGACAAGCTCACAATCGGCGGGGCGAACGCGTTCGGTTCTTTGCGCAGCGCTGCCTGAACAATTCCTACGCGCACGTGAATCGCTTGCCACAGGCCTGCCACATCCGGTTTCGTACTGATGTTGGCCAACGCCGCCAAGGGTATAACCCACGCTGCCTTCGCAACGCAGGATTCCGCACAGACCGTCGATAAGACAGGCGCGGAGCATGGGTGATCTTCCCCAGAGATCGCCCAATTAGGGGCAGGAAGGCGGACATGGCTTCCTGCCCCTTTTTTGTTGCATGTCTGCTTTTGCGACATTTGCATAACGGCAATGCAGACGGACCCCTAACTAACACCCATTCAATTGTTATATCCAACGACAGACAAGGTCAGGAAAGGGCTGGGAAATGATTCAAGATCGTTTGACTGCAAAATTTCAATCGGCAAAACCAACGCAACGACGTGCCGTGAAAACCGTTCAGCCCAAATCGTCTGCGGCTAAAGCCAAAGCACCTGCAACTGATCGGTTCACTCGCGGTCGCACGGTGTCTGGATCGTTCTGGATCTAAACTTGCTATGTCGGGCGCGGTCTGATTGACCTCCCCCATGACCCACGCGCCAGATTTTACCTTTGAACAAGAACTGAATGCGCTGGGTCTACTGCGTGTTGCCGGGGTCGATGAAGTCGGTCGTGGCCCGTTGGCAGGGCCTGTAACAGCCGCGGCGGTCATCCTCGACCCGACCAATATCCCCGAGGGTCTGAATGACAGCAAGGCACTGACCAAAAAAAGACGCGAGGCGCTAGAGCCTTTGATTTTTGCGTCCGCAAAAGTTTCGATCGCGCATGCCAGCGTCGAAGAAATTGATGACATTAATATCCTACGTGCCAGCCATCTGGCCATGGAACGTGCTGTCGCGGGGTTGGGCGATGTCGATCATGCGCTGATAGATGGAAACATGATCCCTCGCGATTTGAACGTTCCCGCAACAACTATTGTCAAAGGAGACGCGCGCAGCCTTTCCATTTCGGCGGCCTCAATTGTGGCCAAAATATGTCGGGACCGGATCATGTGTGATTTGGCGCAACAGTTCCCCGGATATGGATGGGACACGAATGCAGGATATGGATCGAAAAGCCACATATCAGCGCTGCGAAATCTTGGCGTCACCCCACACCATAGACGGTCTTTCAAACCCGTCCACAATATGTTGTGACAAGCAAAAATCTTAACCTATTGATTCAATAAAGTTTTTGACTGCGAATCGCCTTTGACTCACATTGAGCCCAACAAACGAGTGCAAAAGCACCGTGGGACAGAGGCAGACGATGACAAATAAAAAGAACGGGAAAAGTGCGGCGGCGCTTCCCCTGAACAGCATACTTGATGGTGATTGCATCGACATCATGAACAGCCTGCCAGAATGCAGTGTTGATCTGATCTTTGCCGATCCTCCTTATAACCTTCAGCTTAAGGGCGAATTGCATCGCCCCGACAACTCCAAGGTCGATGCCGTTGATAATGATTGGGATCAGTTCGAAAGTTTCCGTATCTATGACGAATTCACCCACGCTTGGATGAAGGCCGCGCGCCGGATTTTAAAACCGAATGGCGCGATGTGGGTGATAGGATCTTATCACAACGTGTTTCGCATGGGCACAGAGCTTCAGAACCAAGGGTTCTGGATTCTCAACGACGTGATTTGGCGCAAATCAAATCCGATGCCGAACTTCCGTGGCATGCGTCTGACGAATGCCCATGAAACGATGATTTGGGTTTCCAAAACTGAAAAATCGAAACCTACCTTTAATTACGAAGCGCTAAAAGCGCTCAACGAAGGCACCCAAATGCGCAGCGACTGGGTTTTGCCGATCTGCACAGGACATGAACGCTTGAAAAACGACTCTGGTGATAAAGCCCACCCCACACAAAAACCAGAAAGCCTGCTGCACCGCGTTTTGGTCGGGTCTACGAACCCCGGTGATGTGGTTCTGGACCCCTTCTTTGGCACGGGTACAACCGGTGCGGTGGCCAAGATGCTGGGCCGGGATTACATTGGCATCGAACGTGAGGCCGAGTATCGCGCAGTGGCTGAGAAACGTCTTAAGAAGGTGCGTAAGTTCGATACCGATGCGCTTGAGGTTAGCCAATCCAAACGTGCCGAACCGCGCGTGCCATTCGGACAGGTTGTCGAACGTGGCATGCTGCGCCCGGGCGAGGAATTGTGGTCGATGAATGGGCGCCACAAAGCCAAGGTTCGCGCAGATGGTACGCTGATCGGTGCAGACTCCAAAGGGTCGATCCACCAAGTTGGGGCGGCCTGTGAAAATGCGCCAAGCTGTAACGGTTGGACATATTGGCATTATCGCCGCGATGGAAAAAAAGTGCCAATTGATCTGTTGCGTCAGCAAATCCGATCAGAAATGCGTGCCAACTAGATCAACATTCTATTTCGCGGCCTTCGCGCCGCAATGATTACCGCCTGTGCCTGCGGCCTCCAGCCGTGGCACCACTTATCCCCCGTCGGTTCCCAAGACCTGACGGGGGTTTTTTCTGTCTGAGGTTGGGGGTAAAGCTACGCCATAGCCAGTTGTAAGTATCGAGGTTGTTATGACGAAAATTCTCTTGACAGGCGGGGCAGGCTACATCGGCTCCCACACCTATCTTGCGCTGCTCGATGCGGGGTTCGAAGTTGTAATTTTCGACAACTTTTCCAATTCAAAACGGGATGTGCCTCAACGACTAGAAGATATCTCTGGAACGAAATCCCATATGTTCGAGGGCGACGTTTTAAGCAGCGCGGATTTGGACAAAGTGTTTTCATCGCACGACATCGATGGTGTCGTTCATTTCGCCGCCCTGAAGGCCGTGGGGGAAAGCGTTGATCGGCCGCTGGACTATATGCAAACGAACGTTGGCGGTTTGTTAAACCTGCTGGCGGCGATGGAACGTGCGAATGTTCGGCGGATCGTGTTTTCATCCTCCGCCACCGTTTACGGCGATACAGACATCCAACCTATTCCGGAAAATCACGCACGAACCTACACGTCCCCCTATGCTTTCACCAAAATCGCCGGTGAGCAGATATTGGAACAATTGGGGCCTGAGTGGGCCGTCGGGATATTGCGGTATTTTAACCCCGTTGGGGCCCATCTTTCGGCGATGATCGGCGAAGATCCGTCCGATATCCCGAACAATTTAGTGCCCTACATTGCGAAAGTTGCAACGGGGGAGCTCGCGCAGCTAGGTGTATTCGGAAACGACTACAACACCCCCGATGGGACCGGTGTGCGCGATTATATTCATGTTGAAGACCTTGCAGATGGACATGTGTTGTCCCTGAAATCCCTGATCGAAACCGGCGACAGCCATACGGTAAACCTCGGTACCGGTGAAGGGTCATCAGTTTTGGATGTCGTTCGGGCGTATTCTGATGCCTGTGGTAAAGACTTGCCCTACGACATCAAACCGCGGCGCGACGGGGATGTTGCAGTGCTTACGGCCCACCCGGAACAAGCAAAGGAAAAGCTTGGTTTTCAAGCCACTCGGACGCTTGAAGACATGTGCAAATCAAGCTGGGCTTGGGTCAGCGGACAGCGACGAAATTCTTAGCGTGGCATCGGATTGGTCGCATTTTTATAAGGCGTCCAATCTTCGATTTCGGGGTAGTACTTTTTGCGCCACGCCCGCACGCGCGGGTTCATAATTCTGCGCCACACAGGCGGGATCATGGCCGCCATTGTCATGATCGGATAGCCATACGGCAGCTGCGGCGCGTCGTCTTCAGAATAGGTCTGCAAGAGCGGAAAACGGCGATCCGGTTTGTAGTGATGATCGCTGTGTCGCTGAAGATTAATCAACAACCAATTGGAGGCTTTGTGGGACGCATTCCAAGAGTGACGTGGTAACACGTGTTCATATTTTCCATCACCTAGATGTTTGCGTGTCAGGCCGTAGTGTTCGACATAATTCACGACCTCTAGCTGGATAATCGCAACGTAGGCCTGAAACACAAACAGTCCAAGTCCTAACCATCCGCCAATGAGTATCGCCAAGGATATCATTGAGACTTGAAGAATAAGGTAACGCCAAAACGGATTGCTTGCATGGTACCATGGCAATTTTTTGCGGGCCAACATCGCCTTTTCTGCTTTGAACGCTGAAATCGGCTGGGTCCAGAAGACACGCGGGAAATACCGGTGGAAATTTTCATTGTAGCGCGCCGTGACGGGATCACGCGGGGTCCCGACATACCGATGGTGGACCAGCAAATGTTCGCTACGGAAATGAGAATATAGCGCCATCGACAGCAATAGATCGGCCAACCAGCGTTCGAATTTCGGGCGTTGATGGGCCAACTCATGCGCATAGACAATGCCAACCGTGCCTGACATCACACCCACCCCAAAGAACAGACCAAATTTTTCCCATGTCGCCAGATGATCCGCGCCGGTCGCGTACCAAAGCAACCCGAACAGGGTCACGAACTGTAAAGGCATCCAAATGATTGTGATTGCGCGATACCAATACAGGTCATTTTCAGTCGTTTCCAAATCAGCGTTTTCGTCGGATTGCCCAACAAACGCATCAAGCGCTGAAAACAGATACCATGTGGCCAGCGGCATCAAGACCACTGTCCAGCCACCAAACATTGCGCCGATCCAGCCCAAAGGTATTAACCCGATCGACATCCAAAACGGTGCCGCCCGCGCAACGCGTGCCATGCTTGTAGGTGGTACAACTGGAAAGGACGTCATCATGAAACTCCTGAAGTGTAACAGGATATAGCGCAGGTATTGGTTTGCTCAAACACGGCTAAGGGTCGCAGCCGCCAGTGTGTAGGCCTTTTGCATCACTGTCGGAAGGTCAGATGGGGTAAATGTGTCTAACGCAACAAAGTGCCCGCGCCTTGGTGAGGCGGTTTGCGGCAACCAAGCTGTTTGAACGCGTAACACAAGATGAAAATGTGTGAATGTGTGGCGCGCTTGTGCGTTGAGTTCATGCCACTGTGCCGAAACAGGTTCGTCATCTTTTGCCGTCTCGCCCCATTCGGTTGTTGGCCATCCTAACATTCCGCCCAATAGCCCTTTGTCGGGGCGCGTTTCCAAAAGCCATGCTCCGTCTTCGCGACGCGCGATATAGGCGATGCCAAACCGGGTGGGTTTTGGTTTCTTTGGCGTTTTCTTGGGCAGCTCTGATTGAGTGCCTTTCAGGCGTGCGGCACAGGCGTCGTTGATGGGGCAAATCCCGCAGGCCGGGTTCTTAGGTGTGCACAGCGTTGCCCCAAGATCCATCACTGCCTGCGCATAGTCGCCGGGACGTGCTGAAGACGTATGGGTTTGCGCGTAGTCCATCAGCGTCGGTTTGGCTGCGGGAAGTGGCGTGTGATCATCATAAAGCCGCGCCATGACCCGTTCTACGTTTCCATCCAAAACTGTGGAGGGTTGATCAAATGCAATCGCGGAAATGGCAGCGGCAGTGTAGGGGCCGATACCGGGCAGTGTAATCAGCGCATCATATGTTTGTGGAAAAAGGCCGTTGTGTTCTGAAACAATAACGCGCGCGCATTTCAAAAGATTTCTGGCTCTTGCGTAATACCCAAGGCCCGCCCATGCGGCCATGACATCGGCATCATCTGCCGCCGCAAGATCAGCAACAGTTGGCCAAATAGTCATGAACTTGAGATGATAGTCACGCACAGCGGCAACGGTGGTCTGCTGAAGCATTACCTCAGACAGCCAAACGGCATATGGGTTAGGGCAAACACCAGCCTTGCGGTCTTTTGGCATCACGCGCCATGGCATTTCACGCGCATGCACATCATACCAATCCAGCAACGTTTTCGTAATATCACGCAATTTTCATGAACCCTTAATTATGGTTTCGCTGGTGTTGACGCCAAGAGCCTTTAGAATAGCTCATGACCATGAAACAGCCACGTCCTCATAGCAACATGCGCGGATTCTCTCGTGCTGCGACCTTGATGCAATCGCGTATTAGGGGCGCCACCGAAACGCGTGGGTTTGCGCAATCGCGCGTCCTAACCCATTGGGCTGAAATCGTCGGTGAGACAACTGCGAAGATAGCGCATCCGGTGGACGTTAGCTATGCCCGTGGCGGAATGGGCGCGACGCTGACTGTTCTGACATCCGGGGCGCAGGCGCCGATGCTCGAAATGCAAAAGGAACAAATCCGCGAACGGGTTAATGCCTGTTACGGCTACAATGCCATTGCGCGCATTCGCATCACCCAAACCGCAGCGACAGGGTTTGCCGAAGGGCAGTTGGCCTTTGATCATGGCCCGCGTACCCCTCGTGGCCCGAAACCAGAAATGCGCGAAGCAGCGGAAAACCTTACGCGGCCCGTAGAAAACGAAGACCTACGCGCAGCGCTTGCTGCACTTGGGGCTAACGTTATGAACAAACGTCCCACGCGGACTTAATCACGTTACTAGAAAGAGTATCCGATGAACAAATCTGTCTTGTCCTCCGTCGCAGTCGTTGCTGTTGTTGCAATCGCAGGCGGCGCTTGGTTCATGAACCGCGGTGGCGACGCGCCGGCCGAAATCGCGACTGTGACTGAAGACACGCAATTCGACGTGTCCGAGATGATCCAAGGCAACCCTGACGCGGCCGTTCAGGTATTGGAATACGCGTCCTATACATGCCCGCATTGCGCATCATTCCACGCCAACCAGTACCAGCAGATCAAGGAAAACTACATTGACACGAACCTGATTGGGTTCACCTACCGCGAGGTTTATTTTGATCAACCGGGCTTGTGGGCCTCAATGGTTGCGCGCTGCGGTGGCGAATTGCGGTTTTTTGGAATTTCCAATCTGCTTTATGAAAACCAACAGGATTGGGCGCGTGCCGGCGATGGCGCTGCGATATCCAATGCACTCCGCCAAATTGGTAAGGTCGCCGGTCTAACAGATGAAGAACTGAACAGCTGTATGACAGATGCCGATCAGGCACAGGAATTGATGTCTTGGTACCGATCAAACGCGGATGCCGATGATGTGCAAGGGACGCCAACATTCCTCATCAACGGTGAAAAGTACTCGAACATGAACTACGCTGATTTCGCGGCCATTCTTGATGAGAAGCTTGCCGAGGCAAATTGACAAGTCGACTTGCAGAAGGACGGCTAGGTTTCAGACGTTGGAGCAATACCAAGAGCTGCCAGTTTCCTTTCGATCGGGCCCCAGTAATCGATTTGTAACCTGACCGGTAGAATCGATACCTTGGGGCGGAAATATTCTGGCAGGCGCACGGCGTCTTTTTCGGTCGTGACCATGTGCAATCCGCGCGTTTTTGCATCTGTTTCAAGCCGCTTTAGCAACGCATCGGTGTAGGGTTGGTGATCTTCTAAGGCTTCGCCGCGGATCACGTTCGCCCCCAAACCTTTCAGGGTAGCAAAGAATTTTTCAGGGTGTCCGATGCCTGCGAACGCAAGCACCGGCAAGTCTTGCCAAGGCATTCCTGTGGGAAGCGCACCCAGGCTTGCGTCCATACGTGTACAGGTGTTTGGTAAATCAGGGGCAAAATTCGCGCGCGCATGCGCAGGGCCCACGACGAGCAAGATGTCGGCGCGGGATAACCCTGCTTTGACGGTTTCACGCAAAGGACCCGCCGGGATTGCGCGTCCGTTGCCAAATCCTTTCACGGCATCAACGACAACGATGTTGAGGTCTTTTTGGACACTGGGATTTTGAAACCCATCATCGAGCAAAATCACGGATGCACCTGCATTTTCGGCGGCCTTTACCCCGTCTGCGCGGTCTTTCGAAACCCAAGTCGGGGCAAAGGCAGACAGCAACAAGGGTTCATCCCCGACCTCACGGGCGCTGTGGGTCGTTGCATCCACAAGGACGGGGCCATCTAAAACGCCTCCATACCCGCGACTGACAATATGGGGACATTGTCCCATTTCACCAAGCCGCTGCGCCAGTGCGATGGTTGTAGGTGTTTTGCCCGTGCCCCCTGCGTTTATATTACCGACACAAATCACAGGGACCGCCGCGCAATGGGTGGGCGATTTACGCAGGCGACGCGCGGTTGCAACAGCATACAAGGCCCCAATCGGGGACAGTAATGTGCTTATGACACTATGTGGTTGATACCAAAACGCTGGCGGCTTCACGATTCCACCTCTGTTGATTGAGCGAGCGCCAGTGCGATCAATCGATTGAACGTTTCAGCGTTTCGCGTAATTTCTTGCCATCCAGCCAATGCCATTCGGGCGGTTTGTTCTGGTGAGACCAATGCGCCAACAGCGACACCCAGTTCCGAAGCTGATCTAACTTCGCGGGAAGCTTCCGCTTCGGCGAGGCGCAAAAAACGATCTTCGTGCGGGGTCTTGAACGTTCCATGAATGATAGCCGATCCCAGCAAAATCGGCTTGAATGGTGAATCCGCACCTCCTCCGGACAACGTGCCGCCAATAAACGTAAGCGGGGCGATGCGGTACCAAAGGCCCAGCTCGTTCGGGAGATCCGCGACATAAGCTTGATGATCTGGCTCAGGGTCGTCGCCATCTGACCGGACTCCGACGGCAAGTCCGGCAGAGCGAAGTGTTGCTGCAACCGCTGCGCCAGCGTCAGGATCGCGCGGTGCAATTAAAAGCAGCAGCCTATGGTTCTTGCGGCTTGCCGCGATGTGGGCGGTTGCAATATGGGTGATTTCAGCATCGATCACATCTGCCGCAAACCAGATTGGACGGGTTCCTAGTGCTTCGGCCATTACGGTTAGTTCGTACTGGTCATGACCTAGGGGCATTGGTTCTTCGAGGATCGGTCCAGTTGCTGTGACGCGATCACGCGGCACACCGCTACGGGTCAACCGCGTCGCTGTCGTGCCATCTGCAGTGAAGATTGTTTGAAATGCAGTAACGGCTGAACGAGCGGCCCGTGGTATCCAACGACTACCGCGTGTGAACAAACCGCCATTGCGTGCATTCATGAGCGTCGCCGGAATCGTCATGCCTTCCACGCTGCGCAGCAAGACCGGCCTTAGCGTGCCGCCGTTCCAGATGAGCGATTGTGGTTGCCACCTTTCTAGGAATTCGCGGGTTTTTGTGGGGGTGTCCAACGGGGTCATAGAAATATTTGTCCCGACAGGAACGGCGTCCGACAGCGACAAGTCATCGAACGGTGCCGTCAACAGAATGTCTGATGCATCGCAGTGATCCGCTAGCCGGGTGACCAAAGAACAGGTCGTTGTGATTTCGGAATAGTCGCCGCAATGAACCCAAATCACACCGCTTGCCTCCGGTCTTAACCGAGTTCCTCGGTCGGGGATGTTTCTGCCTCTTCGTCGCGCAAACGGTGAATATGCGCGATGAAATAACGCATGTGCGCGTTGTCCACGGTTTTCTGCGCTTCCGCTTTCCATGCAGCCAGCGCGGAGTCGTAGTCGGGGAACATTCCGACAATGTGGATGTCTTCCACATCTTTGAATGCGTTCTTTGTTGGATCGATGAGTTCGCCACCGAATACGAGGTGTAGACGTTGTGCCATGAGATACCTGCCTTGGTCGGATTATATTGAGAAGAGCATATTGAGAAGGTTTGTTCGGGTAAAGCGATCCCTAAGCGAGGGCGTGGATCAATCTGCTGTGTACACCGCCCGCAGCAACCATCCCGTTAATCTGCGGATGCGGATTGTTGAACTTTGCGATGCGACCGGTTCGATCGGTGGCCAAGCCTTTGGCTTCTGACACAATCAACGTACCGGCGGCGACATCCCATTCCCACGTAGGGCGCAGTGTCAGCATGGCATCAAATTGTCCTTGCGCAACCAGAGCAAGACGATACGCGAGAGATGATCTAAACATACGTTTGAACGGCGGAATATCGGTGGCCCAATGGTGTGGCTGAAGGCTTGGACGGGCTGTTAGAACGGTCGTGTCTTTCATTGGTTTTTCAGACGCTACGTTGATCTGCAAACCGTTGCAGGTTGCGCCCTTTCCGATTTCAGCAGCATAAAGCTGATCCCGCATCGGCAAGTAGACAACAGCGGCAATGACGGCCCCGTTTTGTGCAATTGCTATGCTATGGGCCCAGTCTTTGTTGCCTTCGATAAAGGACCGCGTTCCATCAATAGGATCGACAATGAACTGATGATCGGTTTTTAACCTTTCTTCGTTGTCCTCGGTTTCTTCTGACAGCCATCCATAGTCCGGTCGCGCGCCACGAAGATCCGCAAGCAATTGTCGATTTACATGCAGATCCGCTTCGGTGACGGGGCCTTGATTGTCAGATTTTTCCCAAACTTCTGGCGAAGAATTGAAATACCCACACGCAATATCACCCGCGCTGCGTGCTGCATTTATCAGAAGGTCAAGGTCACTAGGCACCGGCGAGTGTCATCCCATCGATCATAAGGCTTGGGATGACGCGGCTGATGTGGCCGCGTGCGTCATTGGCGGGAATGATACGCGCGAGCATATCGTGCAGATTCCCCGCGACGGTACATTCGTTTACTGGATAGGCGATTTCGCCGCCCTCAATCCAAAACCCAGATGCGCCGCGGGAATAGTCGCCGGTGTTTGGGTTGATGGTTGAGCCGATCATCGACGTGATCAAAAGGCCAGTGCCCATGTCGCGGATCAGATCATCCCGACTTGCGCTACCTTGGGTTAATTCAAGGTGCGTCACTGTTGGTGATGGTGGTCCAGACGTGCCTCGTGATGCGCTTGCCGTACTTTGCAGTCCCAACTTGCGTGCTGTTGCAAGATCAAGCGTCCACCCTGTAAGGACGCCGTCATCTACGATTTTGCGATCAGACGTAGGCAAACCCTCACCATCGAATAACCGTGATCCTGAGACGCGGGGGCGATGTGGGGTTTCGACTAGATCCATGCCTTTGGGTAAAACTTGTTTCCCGTCCTTACCCAACAGCCAGGATGATCCACGCGCAATCATCGCGCCATTGCTTGCAGACAAGAGGTGCCCGATCAGCGATCCAGAAATCCGTTCATCGAAAAGCACTGGATAAGTGCCGGTTTCAGGTTTGCGCGCACCGTGACGTGCAATGGCACGTTCACCCGCAATCTGGCCTATGTCGGTTGCTTCACGCATGTCTGACAGGTGGATTCGGCTATCATAATCGTAGTCCCGTTCCATGCCCGTTCCGGAACCTGCAATGGCAACCGTGCTTAGGGAATGGCCAGTGCTTTCGTATCCGCCTGAAAAACCGTTGCTTGCACAAAGGTGCACTTGACGGCGGCCATATCCGGCGGACGCAGATTGCACTTGTGTGACGCCTTTGACCGATTGCGCTGCTGCTTCTGCGACGCGCGCTTGTTCTTCAAGCCATGCCGGGTCCGGTTCTGCGGTCCCATCCACGAGATCAAGGCGGGTCGGATCAATATCAATCGCAAGCTGGTTCGCGTCGGCGATTCCGGAATGCGGATCTTCTGGGGCTTCACCAGCCATCGCGACCGCGCGGAGCGCCATTTCTTCGATCGTGCGGTCGGATGTATCTGATGCAGAAACATTGGCTGACCGATTGTCGACAAACACGCGCAGCCCGACATCTGTAGATTCTGATCGTTGCGCTTCTTCAAGAACACCGCTGCGCACGTCGATGTTGACCGACGTTCCAGCAATGGCAACGGCGTCCGCTGAATCCGCGCCAGCAGCTTTCGCTGCGGCGATTAACTGTTGGGTGAGGTCGGCAAGCGATTGTGTCATTTTACGTCCTTTGCTTACCCGTGGACGTAGTGCGAGTTGGGGCGGCCCGCAAGTGTCCGTGCCGCCCCGAGTTGCTATTGTAGACGCTGACCATTTGCGAGGACGTGGCCTTCGCTGTTCACTTCAAGAACTGTTTCAAGCATGTCATCGCCCACAGGCGTCGAAAACATGCCCATCATCATCCGTGGCATCATCAGTTGATCTTCGGGAATGAGGCCCATGGCAGCCAACGTATCCATTAGGCCGTTTGCGCCATTAACGTTCACAGTTACTTGCCCTTCGGGGCGCGCGATTCCAGGAATGGTCTGGAAATCCGTCCAATCAAACGTCATCGCGCCTTGGGCTATTACTTCGGCCCCTACGGCCGCGACGCGCAGGTTTTCGATGGTGACTTCATCTACTTCAATCGCAGGCGGGCCGGACAAATTCATCAGCCCCAAAATATCCAGAAGATCGGTGCCATTTGTCCCCAGACCCGTCACATCAAACGAAACATCTGCTGGGTCACGGGGTAACATGCCCGCAGGGTCAAACAGGCCCCAGATCGTATCAGCAATCGTTAGGCCGCTCACGGACGTTGCTATGCGGAAATCCTGTGGGTTTTCAGATGCGTTAAGCGGGATGTCGTAAGCTGCGGAAATTGCATCAACCCCGAATGACAGATCCCCCGGAAAAACAGTTGGATCGTTCATCGTGATATCAAAATCGCTGGCCTCAGCGGTCATTAATGCGCCATTTTCATCCACACGGATCATAGCTGTTTGCGGGCCGGTCGTTGTGGATTGGTTGTTCAGCTGCTGACCACCCATGATCATGCTGGTTTCGGATTGGCTGCCTGCGCCTGTGCTTTGGACCATTACGCTTAACCCGTCACGCAATGCTGCAGACAAGTTCATGATGTCTGATCCACCAACAGGAAGTGCCAGCTGCACTTCGCTCGACAACGGTAAAGTCGTTTGGGATGTCTTGGACACGATGTCGTCAATTGCGAATGAAAAATCCGCGATGCTTTCGCCTGTTTGTGAACTGGCAGTGTACGTGATTAGGTTGCCTTCGGTGACTTGGCTGGTGCCGGTCCAGCTTTCCAGACTTAGAAAACCGTTCATCTTCATGCCTGTTTCTGGCAAGCCGTCGAGGTCAAGGGCGCCCGGTTCAAACCGAAGGTTCTGACCGTTTGAGACATATGTAATGT
The DNA here is from genome assembly GCA_964406585.1 of uncultured Octadecabacter sp. GTDB lineage: Bacteria > Pseudomonadota > Alphaproteobacteria > Rhodobacterales > Rhodobacteraceae > Octadecabacter. Next base: position 22,087 of record CAYOSK010000017.1, read on the forward strand.
CGCCGGGTTCACCGGATGCAATGATCGAATATTGATCATGTGTCATCGTGAAATCGAGCATAAACGATCCCTCGCCTGGCACGCCGCCGGCAACCGTTATTGCCATCGGCGATGGGTACGAAATTGTCACTGTTCCATCCGAATTCTCGATCATGGAAACCGTGTTATCGGTTGTTATCTGAAGCGATGCGACGCCTTCCGGAAAGATCACGTTCATTTCGGGCGTCGATAGTCCTGCGTCAGTCAGACCTCCGCTTAGGGACACGCCCATCGCGTCATAAAATGCCTGTTGGTTTGCCCAAACGTCAGCAGCAGACACATCTGCCATCGCGGCAGGCGCGCAAAGAACAGCCGATAGGGCAATGAAACTGGTGGTGTGACGATCGATCATAGGGCTTCCTTTGGAAATAAATGCGGCGCCAAGCTGTGCCGGGCGCCGCCTGTTGTCATATCTATATAGGATCAGCGCAATCTTTGACCATTGGCGAGCACGTGGCCTTCAGAATTAATTTCGATCGTTGACGTAAGCTGGTCGTCCCCAACCGGGGTCGTGAACATCCCCATCATCATGCGCGGCATCATGGCTTCTTCTTGTGGAATGAGTCCCATTTGAATCAGGCTATCGATCAATCCATTGACCCCGTTGATTGCAAAATTAACGGCGCCTTCTGGTCGTGGCAGGCCATCGAAGGTATCAAGATCACTGTTGTCAAACGTAAACGCGCCATCGCCGGTGATCTCAGCACCTGCTGCCTTGACGGTGAGTTCGGTGATTTGCGCACCGTTCAGCTCACCGGGAATGTCAGACAACATCGCGGCCTCTTGTTGTTCTGGGTCAAGAAAATCAAAGAATGGTGTGACTTGGGCATTCAGACCAAGTGCGACAGTGATGGGTTCGCGCGGCAGTATGCCTTGCGGATCGCCCAATCCCCAAAGGGCATCGCTGATGGACAGTTCGGTGATATTGAACGCCAACCGCGCATCCCTTGGGCCGCTCTCTCCTTGGCTCAAAGGAACCAGGAAATCAAATCCATACTTCGCAAGGCTGGCCTCAATAGGGAACGGAAATTCCTGCGGGGCTAACATGCGAACGTCGATGCCGCGTGATTCACCAGTGTAAGACATTCCATCAACGTCAAACGCAAACGCCATTTCGCCACCTTGGGCGGTGGCATTTCCTGATGCGGCCTCGCCGTCAACATCGACGTCAAATGCGTAAGACACATTCCCAAAGGTGTAGCCACCATCCATCGCCAAACCGTCGGCAAAGGGCGGGGTTTCAGCGTCAAGATCCATACCGATGGGAAGATCGATTTTTGCGATCATCGCAAGGTCAGCGAGATCGCCGTTGAATGAAACCACACCGTCGCCGCCTGTTTCGCGAAACAGCACGTCAATGTCCAAAGCACCCATTTCGAACGCATAAGAAATCCGTGTGAGGTTATCTTCTTTGACTGAATACTGGCCTGCGATGTCGATCATTGCGATGACTGCGTCTTCTAGATCGACGTCTTCGGTTTCATCGCCTTCTAGGCCAACCACTTCAATCGCATAGCGATTGGCGGAGATGTCATAGATCATCGCATCTGGATCACCGGACACCAAGAGGACCATGTCTTCATGCGTCACGTTTAGATCGATGGATGTGTCGCCGCCGAACTCAGGGGTGAAATTCAACGTAATCGGGTAACTGTCAGGCACTGTGATCGTTACCGTGCCGTCGCCATTTTCTGTAAGGTTGATGTCGCCAAGTTCGGCCAGAACGCTGGCTTCATCGTCCGACATTTCAATCTTTACGCCGGATACGGTCAACGTGTCGCCAGACTGGGTTTCGCCTTCTGTCGTGAAACCCTGCCCATATACGGCCATTTGCCCTGTCCAGTTGTCCCAGACCTGCTGGGCTGTTACGTCGGCGGTTGCTGTCGTGCCACACAGCACGGCCGCGAGGATCGTAGAATAGTGAATGCTCTTCATAAAATGGCGCTCCTGCTAAAATATTGTCTCCCAAAGCTTTTCAACTCCTTGTCCAAGGGTCAAGGTCAGGAAAACATGAGTGTGGCCAGATATGCGTCACATCTTGAAGAGATCGTAAGGAGAAGCGCAGATGAATATGAAGAACAAGGTGGTTTTGATCACCGGAGCAAGCCGCGGAATCGGGGCTGCAGCTGCGCGGTCTTTCGCCGACGCTGGTGCAAAGGTCGCGCTTGTGGCTCGTACGTCATCAGATATCGAACGCATTGCTGCCGAAATTGGCGATAATGCCATCGCGTTGTCCTGCGATGTGTCTGACTACACCGATGTATGTTCTGCGGTTCAAAAGACAGAAGACGCTTTCGGTTCCTTGGATGTGTTTATTGGCAATGCCGGATTGCTTGACCCAATCAGCCATTTGGCCAGTGCTGATCCAACTGCGTGGGATAAGACAATCGATGTGAATCTGAAGGGCGTGTTCTATGGCATGCGTGCCGCGATCCCGGGAATGATCCAACGAGGAAGCGGCACGGTTATTACGATTTCATCAGGCGCGGCCCATGGCCCTGTCGAAGCTTGGTCGTCTTACTGTGCGTCAAAAGCAGGGGCATACATGCTGACGCGTTGCGCTGACAAAGAAAACCGCGAACACGGTGTGCGGGTGCTGGGCCTTTCGCCCGGAACGGTTGCAACTGACATGCAGCGCGATATCAAAGCGTCAGGTATCAATCCCGTTAGCCAGATCAAATGGGAAGACCACATACCGCCCGAATGGCCCGCGCAAACGCTAGTTTGGATGTGTTCGGCCGAGGCAGATGACCATCTTGGGGATGACGTTTCCCTCCGCGACGCAGCAATTCGTGAAAAGGTGGGTTTGATTTGATTACAGCTGTAACATCGCAAGGGTGTTTGACCGTCACTCTCGATCGTCCAGACAAAGCAAATGCGCTTACAGAAGAAATGTTGAAGGATATGGTTGCCGCCATAACCAAATCGGATGCTCGCGTCTTGATCGTAACCGGCGCCGGAACGGTGTTTAGCGCAGGCGGCGATCTTGACGATGTGCGCGAAAATTCGCTTGCCGTATCACCTGAATGGGAACGCCTATCGTCCGCAATTTCTGATTTTCCAGGTCTCAGCATCGCGGCGCTGAACGGGTCCTGTGCTGGCGGCGCTATGGGCATGATCCTTGCTTGTGACTTGCGAATCTGTGTGCCGACGGCAACGTTTTTCTATCCTGTCATCAAGATTGGCGTGCTGCCCCAACCTTCAGATCCTGCGCGCCTCTGTGCGCTTGTCGGACCCGCGGTTACCAAGAAAATTCTACTGACCGGCGCCCGCTTAGACGCGGTAGAAGCGCAGTTGCGTGGCCTCGTTGATCACATAAGTTCGGATGATCTGATGACAGATGTTCGAACGATGATTGCCCCAACTTTGGCAGCGGACCGCCAACAAGTGGCTGCGATCAAAGCACTCATTGATGCCTAGAGCTATTTTATTGGTTTCATCCATCGTGTAGGGGACGCTTATGCAAGACCTTTTGAACACCGCAATGGGCTACGTAACGCCTGCCTTGGATTTCGCGCTGGCGTGGATGATTAACCCTGCCAATTGGGTTCAGTTCGCTCTCCTTGTCGGTGCGTATGTTGCTGCAGTTGTCATCACCCGGCGGCTTAACCCGCGGCTGCAAAAGGCGTTGACGCCACCGGCCGATAGCCAAACACCCTTGGCCAAAGTGCGCAGGTTCGTTTTGATTTTCTTACCGCTTGTGCTGCCATTGTTGGCATTTGCGTTAACTGCGGTTGGTGAACAGGTGACGCGTTCTATCTTTGGATCTGGCGAAGTGATCGCGTTTGGTAAGCGGGTGTTCCTCTTCCTCGCGGTGCGGGCTTTCGTGCGCGATATGCTGACCGATCCGTTGCTCAAGCTGATTGGTAAGGCTGTTCTGGTTCCCCTCGCGGCGGTCTATGCGCTTGGGTTCCTCGAACCATTGATGGCGTTTCTGGAAGACACTGTGGTGCCGCTTGGCGGGATGTCGTTTTCATTGCTTGGCCTTTTGCGGTTCGTCGTTGTTGCAACAGTGATGTTTTGGCTTGGGCGTTGGTCCAACGATCAAAGTTCGGCGGTTATTCAAAAACAGGACATGCCACCAGCCACACGGCAATTGGCTGTAAAGGCGGCAGAAATTGCGATTTTTGGGGCTGCGTTTCTTGTTGCTATGAACATTGCGGGTATCCCGCTTACGTCCCTTGCCGTGCTAACCGGTGCCTTGGGCGTTGGCATTGGTTTCGGTTTGCAAAAAATCGCATCGAACTTTGTTTCTGGCGTGATCTTGTTGCTAGAACAGCAGGCCACTGTGGGAGACTTTGTTGAACTAGACGGCGGTGAGGCTGGCACGATTGTAAAGATGACCGCGCGCGCCGCCATCCTTGAAACGTATGATGGCAAATGGATCGTTGTGCCCAACGAAGACTTTATTGTTACCCGTGTTGTCAATTACTCTGATTCAGGTTCCGCCAACCGGTATGATGTTGCATTTTCCGTCAGCTACGACACAGACATAAACGCCATTCCTGACATTGTTGGTGCTGCAGTGTCAGCGCTTGATTTTGTGCTGGATGCGCCAGAGCCGCCAGATGTTGAACTTGATGGGTTTGGCGACAGCGGGATCGACTTTGTTGTCGAATTTTGGGTCAACGGCATTGATGACGGCAAGAATAAATATCGCAGCCATGTACGTTTTGCGATCTGGAACGCACTGAAAGAAGCCGGTGTGGAAATTCCATACCCACAACGTGTTGTTGAGATTAAGGGCGGTTTTCCGGCAGGCGCAGCGGAGTGATCGATGCGCTTGTCATCGGCGGGGGTCCGGCGGGCCTTATGGCCGCCGAAGCGCTATCAATCGCTGGCCATAGGGTGGTCGTCGCAGATGCAATGCCAACAGTTGGTCGGAAATTTTTGATGGCAGGTAAATCCGGTCTGAATTTGACCAAGGATGAACCCCAATCGGATTTCGAAAAGGCCTTTGATGCGCGATCGGAATTGGCGCCGATATTATCTGCCTTTGGTCCAAAAGATGTTGCGCGCTGGGCCCAGAGGTTAGGCCAACCCGTTTTCACGGGGTCAACTGGCCGCGTTTTCCCCAAAGCAATGAAGGCGTCACCCCTGTTGCGGGCTTGGCTCGCACGTCTTGTTGATCAGGGCGTAGATATTCGCACCCGTTGGCGCTGGACTGGTTGGGATGGGGGTAATTCAACGTTTGAGACCCCGACAGGGCGTGTGTCGATTGCTGCACGAACAACTATTTTGGCGATGGGAGGTTCCAGCTGGAAACGTCTTGGATCGGATGGGGTTTGGGCGGGGCATCTGCTGGACTCTGTCGCGCCGTTTCAGCCCGTCAACATGGGGTTTGAAATTGCTTGGTCCAATTTCATGTCGCCGCATTTCGGAACGGCCGTAAAAGGCGTCAAACTTACGGCTGGAAACATGTCGTCCCGCGGCGAATTTGTCGTGTCGTCCAAAGGGATAGAAGGCGGTGGTGTCTATATGTTGTCAGCATCAATTCGTGATGGTGCGCCCCTTTATCTGGACCTGCTTCCTGACACGGATCGCAGCGCGTTAGAACGAAAGCTAAACACGGCATCGAAAAAACTATCAACGTCGAACATCCTGCGCAAAGTGGTGAAATTGGATCCGGTCAAACGCGCACTCTTAAACGAATTTGGTCGCGATCTTGACCTTCCGCTCGCTGAAAAAATTAAGGCGCTGCCGTTTCCTCGGCTAACGCCGCGTTCAATAGACGAGGCGATTTCTACGGCGGGTGGCGTTCGGTTTGACGCGCTCGATGATGACCTGATGTTAAGGTCTCGGGCAGGGGTCTATTGCGTCGGAGAAATGCTTGATTGGGCCGCGCCCACGGGGGGGTATTTGATCACCGGGTGCTTGGCGACAGGGCGTTGGGCGGGCTTGGCCGCTGCGCGCCGGCTTCAAATGTCATAATAATCGCGGTACCAGTCAACGAAGGCTTTCACGCCCGTTTCGACATCTGTTTTCGGTGTATATCCAGTGAGCGATTTTAGCAGCGCGCCATTCGCCCACGTTGCAGGAACATCGCCGGGTTGCATGTCCATGAAATTCTTTTGCGCAGGCTGGCCAAGTGCTTTTTCGATTGCCTCAATAAAGGCCATCAGCTGTACGGGCTCGCCGTTACCGATGTTGACGATCCGATGTGGCGCGACCGCTGACAGGCTGTCGCCCTCTGGGACATCTTCAAGGCGTTGTGGGGCTACATCCAACAAAAGTCGGATACCGCGAACCAGATCAGTGACATATGTGAAATCGCGCCGCATGTCGCCGTGGTTGTAGACGTCGATAGGATCGCCGTTCAACACAGCCTTCGTGAATTTGAACAGGGCCATATCCGGCCTTCCCCAAGGGCCATAAACGGTGAAAAAGCGGAACATCGTCGTGGGGATATCGTAAAGATGGGCGTAACTATGGGCCATCACTTCGTTCGCCTTTTTCGTCGCCGCATAAAACGACATCTGCGTATCAGCCTTATCTGTTTCGGTATACGGCATCTGTGTATTGGCCCCATATGCAGACGACGTGGACGCCAACAGAAGATGTTTCACGGGTGTTGCGCGAACGGCTTCGAGCAGATTGAATGTTCCGATGATGTTTGCATCAACGTAGGATCGGGGTTCATCTATCGAATAGCGAACTCCGGCTTGCCCCGCGAGGTGTACGACAAAGTCGGGTTTTTCTTCGGCTACAAGATCCATCAACACGCCGTCGGCTTCCAGCCGTTCGTTTACAGCGCGAAAGTTCGCGGATTGTAACAGATTTGCCTGTCTGCGTTCTTTCAATCTTACATCATAATAGTCCGTCATTGCATCAAGTCCGACGACGTCAAATCCCTCATCCAACAAAAGCTGACTTAGGTGGTAGCCAATAAAACCCGCTGATCCGGTGATGAGTGCCTTAGGCATGATGTTTCCTTTGAAATGACTTCTGCTTCCTGTCACGATTGGGCGTGATATTGCAATAAGTGAACCCCATATGGCCACTTTCGTGCCTGATTGAAGGGGCATCTTGGCAAAAATGATTTGAGGAAAACAAACATGATTACCCCAGTGATCCTCGCAGGTGGTGCCGGAACGCGGCTTTGGCCTTTGTCGCGCAAAAGTTTCCCGAAACAATTTGC
>CAYOSK010000018.1:0-2755 GCA_964406585.1 uncultured Octadecabacter sp.
CGTACTACCAGTGGGGCGTTTACTACCGCAAAGACATCTATGAAAACCTCGGCCTGACCGAACCAGCAACTTGGGAAGAAGAGCTGGCAAACTGTCAGACGCTTCTGGACAACGACATCAAGTGCTACACAATCGGGTCCAAGTTTCTTTGGACCGCTGGCGGTTGGTTCGACTACATCAACTCCCGCACAAACGGATATGAGTTCCACATCCAGCTCGCCAATGGCGAAATCGAATGGACAGACCAGCGCGTTCGCGACACATTCGCCAACTGGCAGATGCTGATCGACATGGGCGCATTCATTGATGATCACCAGGCGTATAGCTGGCAGGAAGCCATGCCATTCATGGTAGACGGTGAAGCCGCTGCATACCTGATGGGTAACTTCTCTGTTGCGGCGTTCCGCGATGGTGGCCTGACTGATGATCAGCTGGACTTCTACCAGTTCCCACAGATCAACCCCGACGTTGCACCTGCAGAAGATGCGCCAACAGATACGTTCCACATCCCAAGCGGTGCACAGAACGTTGAAGCAGCAAAAGCATTCTTGCTGTACGTGACATCTGCTGACGTTCAGTCTGAAATCAACGGCGGCGACGCCTTGGGTCAGCTGCCTGTTAACGCAGCAGCATCTGTTTCTGATGACAAGTTCATTCAGGAAGGTTTCGACATGCTGTCCAACAACGCATCCGGCGGTATCATGCAGTTCTTCGACCGTGATTTCCCTGCGGAAATGGCGAGCGTTGGCATGGAAGGCCTGCAGGAGTTCATGGTGTTCCCAGAGAACCTCGATGACATCCTTGCACGTCTCGAAGACACGCGTCAGCGCGTCTACCAGTAAGCGACAAAATGTGGGGCAGGCGTTACGCCTGCCCCATTCTACCCCGCCAACCCATTCGCAAAAAGCCGCAGCTTTTTCCGCATGTGTTGACCCGTCTAGGAGACGAACATGACAACCGCCTCGCAACGTAGCTGGTACAAGCGCAACGAAATCGCAGTGACTCCGTGGCTGTTTTTACTGCCCGGGATCATAATGTTTGCGCTGTATGTTATTATTCCTATTTTCCAATCCTTCTGGATCTCGTTCCACCAATGGGACGGCCTGGGCGAAAAGACATGGGTTGGCATGGCCAACTACGAACGTTTGCTTGGCGGCGACCGCAAATTTGAAACATCTTTTTGGAATAACCTGCGGTGGCTGATCCTTTATCTGCTCGCCATTCCGATGGGTTTGTTCATCTCGTTATTCCTGAACCAGAAAGTGTTTGGGATTCGACTGTATAAGTCGTTGTTCTTCTTCCCTTTTGTGATCTCTCAGGTTGTCGTCGGGCTGGTGTTTTCATGGTTCTACCTTCCCAACGACGGGCTTTTTGACATTATCGTTGGGCTCTTTGGTATCGATGTTCGTGGTGGTATTCTCGGCAATCCAAATACCGCGACCTACGGCATCATCGCCGCGGGCCTGTGGCCGCAGACTGCTTATTGCATGATCTTGTATCTTACTGGGCTGAATTCCGTTGATCCGGAACAGGTCGAAGCCGCGCGCCTGGATGGCGCCAAAAAATTCCGCATGTTGTGGTATGTGATCCTACCCCAGCTGAAACCTGCAACTTTCATCGCGTTTGTTGTGACAATCATTGGCGCGCTGCGATCCTTCGATTTTATCGCCGTCATGACGAACGGTGGCCCGTTCGGATCCACACGTGTGCTGTCGTTTTATATGTTCGAAGAATCCCTATCTGAATTCGGGTTCCGAATGGGGTACGGCGCAGCAATCGCGGTTGTCTTGTTCTTCATCATGCTTGGGTTCATCACCTACTTCTTGTGGTCGATGTACCAAGACGAAAAAGGAGCGCGCTGATGTTTCCTACACCAATTGAGAAATCGTCCCGCCAGTGGCAAATCGGGTATCAGGTCCTTCTGCCTTTCGTTCTCATTGTTTGGCTCTTGCCGCTAATTGCTGTTGCGATCTTTTCGATCAAGCCGGACGCCGATTTCGTTAATGGGAACTATTGGGGCATCCCTTCGTCGTTTGAGATGTTCAACAACTACGGTAAGGTCTTTTTCGAAAGCGATATGCCGCGTTATTTGCTGAACTCTGTTTTCATAACGGTGCCAACGGTCATCGGCTGTATCATTTTGTCGTCCATGACCGGCTTTGCGCTTGGCGTTTATAAATTCCGTGGCAATTTGTTGATCTTTTTCATGTTCATCGCAGGGAACTTTGTGCCGTTCCAAATCTTGATGGTTCCAGTACGCGATCTGACCCTGTCCCTAAATCTGTATGACACCAAAATGGGGCTCGTGCTGTTCCATATCGCGTTCCAGACTGGGTTTTGCACCCTTTTCATGCGTAACTTTATCCGCGCTCTGCCCTTTCCCCTTATCGAAGCGGCCCGCGTTGAAGGCGTTGCAGAATGGCGGATTTTCCTTTTCGTTGTCCTGCCACTGATGAAACCCGCGCTTGCCGCGCTGTCGGTGCTGATCTTTACGTTTATCTGGAACGACTATTTCTGGGCCATCGTATTAACCCAAGGCCCCGACAGCCAACCTGTGACTGCCGGTATCACGAGCTTTAACAGCCAGTTTCGCGCGGCCTATCATTTGATGTCTGCGGGCAGCATTGTTGCCGCCCTCCCTCCTGTCGCGATGTTTTTCTTGATGCAAAAGCATTTCATCGCGGGTCTCACCCTCGGAGCAGTTAAGTAATGAACACATGGCGATTGGACGATGGCCGCCAGACCTTGGTCTTGG
>CAYOSK010000018.1:2765-29013 GCA_964406585.1 uncultured Octadecabacter sp.
GCGGGAGCGTTTGCCCGAAGTTGTCTATTGGGGTGCATCCCTACCAGCAGACGAAGACCTAAGCGTCCTACAGGCTGCGAACGCCATTGATGTGACGGGCGGAATGCTGGATGAAAACCCTGATCTGTCGCTTTGCCCCGAAGCGGCGCGCACATTTCCCGGTCAGCCGGGGCTCATCGTCCGCATGCAAGACGGCACGCCGCTGTTGCCGACGTTTTGTTTTGAAAGTGTGACGAACGGCAAAGATTTATCGTTGCGGTATCGCGATGACGAAAACGGCCTTACGCTGACTTTCGATTTCGTGACCGACCCTGAAACATTCATCATTTGCGCGAGCACGACCTTGAACGCGGACAACCCTGTGCATCTGCACTGGTTGGCCGCCCCCGTCGTTCCGGCACCTCAACTTTCAGATGATATGATCGATTTTTCCGGACGCTGGTGCGGAGAATTCCAAACCAACCGCACAGCGTGGTCCCCCGGTATTCGATACCGCGAAAACCGAACAGGCCGCACAGGGCACGAACATTTCCCCGGCCTTATTGTGCCCTGCGTCGGCGCGACAAACACCCAAGGGGAAGCCTACGGATTTCATTATGGATGGTCAGGCGGGCACCGCATGGTGGCCGAAGAACTGCCCGACGGGCGCCGCCAAATCCAATGGGGCCACGCAGCGCGCATGGAAACCCAAGCGGCCAAAGAATTCGCAACAGCGCCGTTGTATATGACCTACAGCGACACGGGCCTGAACGGCTGTGCGGTATCGTTTCAGCGCCATGTCCGGGACCGTGTTGTTACGTGGCCAAAACCGGATCGCCCACGCCCCGTGCATTACAACTGCTGGGAAGCCGTTTATTTCGACCATAAATTAGATGTTCTGACCGATATTGCTGATCAAGCGGCAAAACTGGGTGCTGAACGTTTCGTTCTGGATGACGGGTGGTTTGGCAACCGCGACGATGACACCCGCGCGTTGTCAGATTGGGAAGTCGATATTCGCAAGTACCCCCAAGGTCTGACGCCGTTGTTCGACCATGTTCATGCCCTCGATATGTCGTTCGGGATTTGGTTCGAGCCGGAAATGATCAACCCGGACAGCAACATCCACCGCGCCCACCCGGATTGGGCGCTCGGCGCCGAAGACCAAACATTGGGGCGTCAGCAAAAGGCGCTCAATATGGCGCTGCCAGAGGTGCGTGATTTCATCTATGATCGCATGGCCGCCATTTTATCGACGCATCCTATCGATTACATCAAATGGGATCATAATCGTGTCCTGCCAATGCCAGATGCAGAACAAACACGCGGATCATATGCGCTGATCGATCGCTTGCGCGCTGATTTTCCCAATGTTGAAATCGAAAGCTGCGCGTCGGGCGGCGCACGCATTGATTTCGGGATTTTGAAACGAACCCAACGGGTGTGGTTGTCGGATTCCAATGACGCATTGGAACGGCTTCGTATTCAGCACAATGCGGCGTTGTTTTTGCCGTTGTCGATTACGGGGTCACATGTCGGCCCGCGTCGCTGTCACACGTCCGGTCGCACCTTGGACATATCGTTCCGCGCATGGGTGGCTGCACAGCGCCATATGGGGTTCGAAATGGACCCAAGAGAGCTGGACGAACACGAAGCGCGCGTTCTTAGCGAAGTCACGTCATGGTGGAAACACAACCGCGACTGGTTGGAACAAGCCGATATTTTACGCCTCGATAGCCCTGACCCAGCGGTCACAGCCGAACAGCAAATGCCACAAGACGCGAGCCAATTTGTTGTCTTTGCCGGAAAGGGGGCCACGTCAGATCAAATTGCGCCTCGTCCGTTGCGCATGACCGCACTGGACCCATTGGCAATGTATGAAATTTCCTTGATCAACCGAGCAAATGCGCCCGCATTGTCGCGTGGAACACCTGCATTGAAAGATGGGCCGCTGACATTGTCTGGCGCTTACCTTATGAACCATGGCGTGACCTTGCCGTGGACCTTTCCGGAAACCATGTGGGTCCTAGAAGGACACCGCCTATGACAATCAGTTGGATCGCAGCAGACTGGGGAACATCAAACGTCAGGTTTTGGGCAATGTCTGCGGATGGCAAAGTGGTTGGCGAACGCACGTCCGACAAAGGCATGAGCAGCCTTAGCCCTACCGATTTCGAAGGTGTCCTGACAGATATTTGTGCAGATTGGCTCGCCACAACGTCTCATGTTGTGGCCTGCGGCATGGTCGGGTCCCGTCAAGGCTGGGTCGAAGCCCCCTATCAAACGGTTCCCTGCGCTGTCTGCCCGAACCAAATGGTTAAGGCGCCTGTTAAACGTGCAGGTCTGACGGTTCACGTCATCCCGGGCATTCGCCAAACCAACCCCGCCGATGTAATGCGCGGTGAAGAAACCCAAATGGCAGGGTTTCTTGCAGAACAACCGGGATGGGACGGTGTCATTTGCCTGCCGGGCACCCACACGAAATGGGCCCATATCAGCGCTGGCGAAATCGTGTCATTCAAAACCATAATGACGGGCGAAATGTTCGCGCTTCTGAGCGAACAGTCAGTGTTGCACCATTCAATTGCCCCCGGCGGCTGGGACGAAACCGCATTTTCCGATGCGCTTTCGCTAACCATGTCACGCCCAGAGACCCTTGCCGGTAACCTATTTTCGATCCGTGCAGAACAGCTCTTGAAGGGTACGGATTCTGTGACCCTGCGATCACGATTGTCAGGGCTTTTGATCGGAGCCGAACTCGCCGCGACGCGGCCCTATTGGCTTGGTCAGAATGTCGCGCTCATCGGCGCGGACGCTGTGTCAAAGCCGTACCTTGATGGGCTTGCTGCACAGGGGGTTCAGGCCGTCCGAACAGATGCCAAATCCATGACACTTGCGGGCATAAAGGCCGCACACGCCGCGCTGGAGACCGCTTAAATGACACGCAATATCATCGCGATCCTGCGCGGTATCACGCCAGATCAAGCCGCACCCGCCGTGGACGCCCTAATCGACGCAGGGATCACGAACATCGAAGTGCCGCTCAATTCCCCAGACCCGTTTGACAGTATCAAACTGATGGCCGATTCTTTTGGAACGGATGCGCTGATCGGCGCGGGCACAGTTCTGTCTATCGAAGATGTGAATCGCGTGGCGCAATCGGGCGGAAAATTGATTGTGTCACCCAACACAGACCCGCGCGTCATCGTGGCCACCAAAACCGCTGGCTTACAAAGCTGGCCGGGTGTGATGACCCCAACAGAATGTTTTGCGGCATTGAAAAATGGCGCGGATGGGCTGAAAATTTTTCCCGGGTCTTTGATCGGTCCTGATGGCCTAAAGGCGATCCGCGCTGTCCTGCCGAAGGGCACGCAGGTTTACGCCGTTGGCGGTGCGGGACCCGAAAATTTTGCGGATTGGTTCGCAGCGTCTGCGGATGGGTTCGGGATTGGATCGGCCCTGTATAAACCGGGAATGACGATTGCCGATATTGCCGCCCGCGCAGTGGATATCGTTGCTGCCTATGACGCGGCGCAATGATTTACGATTCATCACACTGCATGCTTGGCGAAGGGCCATTGTGGCACCCCGAACGCGGTGAATTGTTTTGGTTCGATATCATGTCAAAGCGGCTGCATATGCGGGGCCGCCATTGGCAATTCACGCGCCATGTTTCCGCAGCAGGCTGGATAGACGATGATAGGCTTTTGTTGGCCGACAGCATCGGTTTGCATGTGTTTGACCTTGCCACCGAGACCGCAGATCAAGTCGCCCAAATTGAACCCGACGACCCAACAACGCGATCAAATGATGGCCGCGCCGATCCGTATGGCGGATTCTGGATCGGGACGATGGGTATTGAAAAGGCCAAAGGCGCGGGCGCAATCTATCGTTACTACCGCGGCGAAGTGCGCCAGCTCCAGGCGGGTGTTACTATCCCCAACGCGATTTGCTTTTCCCCTGATGGCGCATATGCATATTTCTGCGACACAACGATTGCCAAAATCATGCGCCAACCTTTGTCCCCGAAAGACGGATGGCCAGTTGGAGATCCGGACATCTGGCTTGATCTGTCAGGCAATTCTTGGGGACCGGATGGGGCTGTCATCGATAGAGACGGCAATTTTTGGAACGCGCAATGGGGTGCAAACCGTGTGGCATGCTATTCGCCCGACGGCGCCCTTATTCAAACCGTCGCGTTTCCGGCAAGCCAAACGTCTTGTCCGGCATTTGGTGGCGCCGACCTGAAGACATTATTCTGCACAACCGCGCGCGAAGGTATCTTTGGCGACGACGATGGCAAAACCTTTGCGACAGACGTCGATGCGACCGGTCAGGCAGAACACCAAGTCTTTCTTTAATTGCAACGGGATCAAACCATGAAACGTACCCTCGGTGTTTGCTATTACCCCGAACATTGGGCCGAAGACGTCTGGGAACAAGACGCACGCCGGATGGTGGACGCAGGATTGTCTTGGGTTCGCATTGGGGAATTCGCTTGGTCGCGGATGGAACCCGAACCTGATCGGTTTGAATGGGATTGGCTGGATCGTGCAATCGAAACACTCGGCAAGGCAGGCCTTAAAATCATCTTAGGAACGCCAACGGCGACGCCGCCCCGTTGGATGCTCGACAAGCACCCCGATATGTTAGCAGTGGATGAACAGGGGCGGCCACGCGGGTTTGGATCGCGCCGTCATTATTGTTTTTCACATCAGGGGTATCGCGCTGAATCCAAGCGGATCACGCGTTTGATGGCACAGCGGTATGGATCAAATAAACATATTCAAGCATGGCAAACCGATAACGAGTATGCCTGTCATGACACAACACGCAGTTATTCCGATGCAGCGACTGAAGGTTTTCAAAACTGGTTGGCCCAGAAATACCAATCCACGGACGCTTTGAACCGGGCGTGGGGCAATGTGTTCTGGTCTATGGAATATGACGACTTTGCAGATATTAACCTTCCTAATCTGACTGTCACAGAACCCAACCACCCCCATTCGTTAGATTTCTATCGCTATTCATCCGATATGGTCGCTGAATTTAACCGCGAACAGGTCATGGAAATACGTGCCTATTCAGAAGCGCCCATTATTCACAATTACATGGGACGCGAAACGTCGTTTGACCATTTTAAGGTCGGAGCCGATCTGGATATTGCGTCATGGGACAGCTACCCAATCGGGTTCTTGTCTGACCGTCTAGAGGGCACCCCCGAGCATAAACGCCGTTTTCTACGACAAGGCGAACCTGACAATCAGGCGTTTCATCATGATCTATACCGTGCCGTCGGCAAGGGACGCTGGTGGATCATGGAACAACAGCCCGGCCCCGTAAATTGGGCGCCGTACAATCCAGCACCCCTGCCCGGTATGGCCCGCCTTTGGGCATGGGAGGCCTTTGCACATGGTGCCGAAACCGTCTGCTATTTCCGCTGGCGTCAGGCTCCTTTTGCACAGGAACAAATGCATGCAGGTCTTTTGCGGCCAGATAGCGAAGATGCACCTGCCTTGGCAGAAGCCTTGCAGGTTTCGCGCGAAATCAATGACCTACCGAATGTCGGCACAGCGCAAGCAGACGTGGCGCTGATTTTTGACTATGAATCCGCGTGGGCTTGGGAAGCCCAACCGCAAGGCGCAGATTTTGATCAGTTTCGGATCGCATTTTCAGCGTATCGCGCCTGCCGGCGCGCAGGGTTGAACGTTGACATTCTACCGCCAGATACCGCTGATCTTAGCGGTTACAAATTCACCCTTGCGCCCGGATTGATGGCCGTAAACCCAGCGTTGAAATCCGCGTTGGAAACGGCAACGGCATTGATCGGCCCGCGGACGGACACCAAGACCGAACACCTGTCGATACCAACACCAATGGGTCCAAGCATTGGCGGATTGGACGCTACGGTCGTTCTCACCGAAAGCATCCCCCCAGATGTCGGTGTCGCGTTAGAAAACGGCGGGCAGTTCTTGCACTGGCGCGAAATACTCGAAGGTCAGGCACCCGTTCGATTGCGCACCATGGATGGGCACGCCGCGATTGTCGGCGATGATCTTCGCTATCTTGCGGGCTGGCCGGATGATGCCACGTGGGACCTAATTCTAACTGATTTATGTGCCGAAACGGGGCTTACCCATCACGCGCTCCCCGACGGATTACGTATCCGTGACACACCAACCCATCGTTTCGTATTCAACTATGCGCCAGAACCACTGATTTGGAACGGAACAGAAATCCCCGCTGCTGGCGTTCATTGGGTGGCGATATGAAACATTTTGGGACACTTGCATCGGGTGATGACGTACATGCCATCACGATCACGAATGGGCCACTGACGGCGCGGATCTTGACTTATGGCGCGATCCTCCAAGATGTCCGGCTGGACGGTGTCCCCTATGGCCTGACGCTCGGGTCAGATCAATTGGTAGATTATGAAGACTCTATGCGGTTTCACGGGTCTGTGCCCGGCCCCGTTGCCAATCGCATCAGCAATGCAACCACGGTGCTTCACGGCGAGACACTAGAATTCGAAAAGAACACACAGGGCGGCCATTCGTTGCATGGCGGGCAAGCAAGCACGCATTCCAAGATATGGGCCATCGATTATTCGGATGACAAGTCGGCCGCATTATCTTTGGGAATGCCGCACCTAGCTGGCGGTTATCCCGGAAACCGAAAAGCAACAGCACGGTTTTCGATTGAAGATGACGCGACGCTGCGCCTGACGCTGACCACCATAACCGACAGACCAAGTATCGCGAACCTTACGAACCACAGCTATTGGAACTTGGATGGCAGCGACACATTTATGGGCCATCAATTGCAAATCCCGGCCGAACGCTATTTGCCCACAACACAAGATGATGTTCCGACAGGTGAAATCGCCAGTGTTTCGGGCACTCCTTTTGACTTTCGTACGCTTACGCCACTGGTTGCGGGACAACCGGCGCTTGATAATACATTCTGCGTAGCGCCGCGGCGTGGTGCCCTAAAACATGGCCTCACCTTGGTCGGGAAATCTGGAATATCCCTGCGCGTGTGCACAACCGAACCTGGCATGCACATTTTTGACGCCCGCAACTGCGCCCGCCCCAATCGCAAGGCCTATGAAGGCATCGCAATCGAAGCCCAAGGCTGGCCAGATGCCCCGAATAATCCCAATTTCCCAAGTATAGAAATCTCTCAGACTGCGCCGTCGGTTCAAACAACGACATGGCAATTCAGCACCGCAAAAGAAAGCTAACGCAGGCAACAGTACGATCAGCCCGTTTCACGGCAGAATCGGTTTGACACCTTGGCTGGGTTTGACTAGTTGGCCCTTCGTGGCATGGCGTTATAGCTCAGTTGGTTAGAGCGAACGACTCATAATCGTTAGGTCCCTGGTTCAAATCCAGGTAACGCCACCACCACTATCTACCTATAGTCTTTCTTTGACATCCCGCACAGGTTGCGTAAACCTCGCCTTGGGGGAGAATATGGCATTACTTCAAGAATTTGCGGCGATCGTCGGGCCCGAGTATGCGCTCACTGGGGCTGATACAGCCCGCTGGGCAACCGACTGGACGGGGAAATATGCGGGCGAGCCAGGTGTTGTCCTACGGCCGTCCAATACACACGAAGTATCGCAAATCATGGCGCTTGCGAACAGTGAACGTCAGTCTATCACGCCCGTCGGCGGACATACCGGCCTTGTGGGGGGAACCTATGCGCCGGGCGGTGTGATGATGTCCCTTGATCGCATGAACACCATCCATGATGTAAACGCCAACGCGCGCACCGCTGTCGTGGACGCGGGCGTTATTCTGTCTGTCCTTCATGACGCAGCCGACGCGCAAGATCTTATCTTTCCGTTGACATTTGGGGCCAAAGGCAGCGCCATGATTGGCGGGGCGATTTCAACAAATGCTGGCGGGTCAAATGTGCTGCGGTATGGCAATACCCGTGATCTGGTTCTGGGGCTTGAGGCCGTTTTGGCAGATGGGCGGGTGGTTGATCTGATGTCCGCCCTTCACAAAGACAATTCTGGTCTGAACCTGCGACAGTTACTGGTTGGATCAGAAGGCACGCTTGGGGTGATAACGAAGGCCGTTGTCAAATTATCGCCCAAGCCGCGCAGCTATGCGACAGCGATGGTGGCGATGCGCGGCCTCCCGGATGCGCTTGAACTGCTTAACCGAGTCCAAGATGCGACAGGCGGTGCGGTTGAAGCGTTTGAATATATGCCGCGCGCCTACATTGACGTGCACATGGCCCGTTCGAATGGCGCCAAAGAACCATTCGATGCACCTTTTGAGGTCAACATTTTGATCGAAGCGGCCACGACCAACGAAGACAACATCACTGAAACCCTTGAAACTGTCATGGGGGACATGCTGGAAACCGGTGGGATAGAAGATGCAATCGTGGCCCAAAACGAAGGACAAAGGCGCGCGATGTGGGAACGCCGCGAAGCCGCGGCCGAACTCACGTTCTGGCGCCAACCCATCGTAGATACGGACGTAGCTTTGCCGATTGATCGGCTTGCGGATTTTTTGACAATGGCAAACGAACGAGTGGCGCAGTTGGACGAGGGTGCAGAACCGTTTTACATCGCCCACCTTGGGGATGGCAACGTCCACTACACCGCGTATCCATCACGCGATGACGACATGTTAAAGGACCGTCTTGTAGAGGCTATAGAAGACGTGGTTGCCGACCTTGGCGGCAGCTTTTCTGCCGAACATGGTGTCGGACTATCAAAGCTCAACACCATGCGCCGCCGCAAAGACCCCGTTGCCTTGGATATGATGCGCAAGATCAAAACGGTGCTTGATCCAAACGGTATTTTGAACCCCGGGAAAATGATCCCCGATTAACCTGCCGCAACGGCCTCGAAGAAATCCGGTCCGGCCTGACCAAGAAGTTCGGCAGCCAAAGCTTTCCCGATCGCGGCGCCATCGCCAATTGGCCCGCGCCGTTCGCCTACGAAAACTTGCGTTCCGTCAGGTTTTAATATCTCGCCCCGCAGCCAGATTTCTTCACCTTCAATAATCGACAACCCACCAATTGGCGTTTCACACGATCCGTCAAGCGCGGCCAAAAAACTGCGCTCTGCCGCCAATCGATACCCCGTTACATCATGATGAATTTCAGCCAACATATCCCGCGCACGCACATCATTGCTGCGGCGTTCAATCCCGATGGTGCCCTGTGCAATCGCTGGCAACATATCTTCGGGCGCGATTGCCGTTTTTGGAACGTCGCTCATGTCCATCCGGTTCAATCCTGCCATCGCAAGGAACGTCGCATCTGCCACACCATCAGCAAGTTTTTTCAACCGGGTCTGCACATTGCCGCGAAATTCGACAACGTGAAGGTCAGGCCGCTTTACCATCAGCTGCGCACGACGGCGCAACGAAGATGTACCGACAACCGCACCCTTCGGCAAATCTGCCAAACCGCTATACTTCAAAGATACAAATGCATCCCGTTCATCCTCGCGGGGTAAAAATACATCCAAAACCAATCCGTCGGGCTGCTCTACCGGCATGTCTTTGGTTGAATGAACGGCGATATCAATCGCACCGGAAATCATCGCTTCTTCGATTTCTTTGGTAAACAGGCCCTTATTGCCGATCGTTTTCAGCGCGATATCAGCATCAATTAACGTGCGGTCATCGCCCGTCGTCTTGATCACGCAAATCTCAAACGCAGTCTCTGCAAGGCCAAACGCCGTCATGAGCCGCCTTCGCGTCTCATGGGCCTGTGCCAAAGCAAGTGGCGATCCTCGTGTTCCGATCTTGAGGGGCTGGGCGGGGGTCGGTAATTCAATCGTCATGTTTCAATCCGTACACCTGTCAACTAAACCTTACAACTCTATTGACACGCTGCACCACAAAAGAGACACCAAAGGTAACCTAGGAGCCCCTTATGACGCAAAAGACAATCCTCCGCGCACTGGCCGGTGAAACCCTTCCGACACCACCAATCTGGATGATGCGTCAGGCTGGCCGCTATCTGCCCGAATATCGTGCGACCCGCGCCCAAGCCGGTGATTTTCTATCCCTGTGCTATAACTCCGACCTTGCAGCAGAAGTCACGCTACAACCCATTCGTCGCTACGGTTTCGATGCAGCCATTCTATTTGCCGATATTTTGCTTTTGCCGCAGGCACTGGGCGCCGATTTGTGGTTTGTCACTGGCGAAGGCCCACGACTTTCCACTGTAACAACACCAGATGATTTTAAGGCCCTGAAACCGGCAAGTGACATCCATGACCATCTTGCTCCGATATACGAAACCGTAAAAATCTTGTCCCGCGAACTGCCCGACGAAACGACATTGATCGGATTCGCGGGCGCGCCATGGACCGTAGCCACCTATATGATCGCGGGTCAGGGCACACCAGATCAAGGACCCGCACATGCGCTGAAATCCGAAGACAAGGCCACATTCGAAGCTCTCCTCGACCTCATCACAGACGGCACGATTGATTATCTGTCAAAACAGATCGACGCAGGTGCCGAAGTCGTTAAGATTTTTGACAGTTGGGCAGGCTCGCTCCGGGGCGATGACTTTATGAACTATGCCGTTAAACCGGCGGCAAAAATCACTGCGGCCCTAAAGGCGCGCCACCCCAACACCCCCGTGATCGCGTTTCCACGTGGAGCAGGCGAAAAATACGTCGGTCTCCACGCCGCAATTGGGGCCGACTGCATTGCGCTGGACGATGGCGTCACCGCCCCTTGGGCAGCAGCAAATGTACAAACCGGTGGTTGTGTTCAAGGCAACTTAAAATCATCGCACATGGTCACGGGCGGCGACACGCTGGTCGCTGAAACCCGTGCAATCGTCGACGCCCTAAAAGGCGGGCCCCATATCTTCAACCTCGGGCATGGGATCACGCCGGACGCCGACCCTGAAAATGTACAACTGATGATCGATACTGTTCGGGAACACCGCTGATCCAACGGGACGGCGGGAGGGGCGCCTTTGCCCCGCCACGGGGCAAACAGCGTCTCACGTCGTTACGTCCACTTCGCCAATGGCGGCAGGCTCATCAACACCGCATTTGCATCATGGCCGGTTTCCAACCCGAACTTTGTCCCACGGTCATAGACCAGATTATATTCAGCATAGAGCCCACGGTGAACAAGCTGCGTGTCTTTGTCAGCATCGGTCCAATCCGTATCACGCCGCTTCTGTACCAATGGAATGTAGGCGGGCAAAAACGCCCGTCCAATATCCTGCGTTAGCGTGAAATCAGTCGCCCAATCGCCTGTACATAAATCATCCATAAAAATACCCCCAACACCCCGCGCCCGGCCGCGATGCGGAACATAGAAATATTCGTCAGCCCAATCTTTCAGTTTGGGGTAATGTTGCTCCCCGTGCGGATCAAGCCATGCCTTTTGCGTTTGGTGAAAATGCGCCGTGTCCTCATCGTATTCGATACAGGGGTTCAAATCCGACCCGCCGCCGAACCACCACGCGTGGGGTGTCCAAAACATCCGCGTGTTCATATGAACCGCAGGCGCATGGGGGTTCTGCAGGTGCGCAACAAGGCTGATGCCCGCGGCCCAAAACCGTGGATCATCTTTCATACCCGGAATGCCTTTGCGCGCGGCCATCGCATTTTGGGCACGTTCACCCAAAGTTCCATAAACGGTCGAGATGTTGACGCCCACTTTTTCGAAAACACGCCCCCCTCGCATCACAGACATTAAACCACCACCTGCGTCTTCGCCTGCATCGCCTGTCCGCTTGGTTTCTGTGACCTCGAACGCCCCAATAGGATGATCGGCAAAGGGTCCCGTTGTTTGTGTTTCTTCAAGATTTTCAAACGCTTCAACAATGTCGTCACGCAGCGTCCGAAACCATGCCGCGGCCTCTGCCTTTTGTGAAATCATCTCATCAGCGGC
Organism: uncultured Octadecabacter sp.; assembly: GCA_964406585.1. GTDB lineage: Bacteria > Pseudomonadota > Alphaproteobacteria > Rhodobacterales > Rhodobacteraceae > Octadecabacter. The sequence continues at coordinate 14,648 of CAYOSK010000018.1, forward strand.
CATCTTGTGCACCCTTGTTATTGCTTATCAAGAAGACCTAGCATTGATTGTCGGCGTAGGCCAAGTGCCTGTAATCCATTTGCGACCCCACGCCTGTCTAAGAAAGTTTACATTATGAAAATGGCTCTTCCACTTCTTGCCCTGATCACAGTTGCCGCCTGCAGCACACCGCGCGAACAATGCATTTCAGGGGCCAATCGCCCGATCACTACCCTTGATCGGCTGATTGCTGAAACCCAAGGCAACGTGGATCGAGGGTTTGGGTTGGTGGACGTTCAAGATGTCCGTGTCCTACGCAAAACCTGCGAAGGGACAAACGAAGATGGATCGACATTCCGCTTTCCGTGCGAAGAAACCGAAACGTTCACACGACGCGAACCTGTCAGCATAAATATCGCCGAAGAACGGATCAAACTTCGTCAACTCCAAGACCGCCGCGCGGCTGCGCTTCAAACCGCACAAGCGCAGGTGCAGCAGTGTATCGCAATACACCCGGAATAGTGTTTAGTGCGCTGGCGAAGACGCCGGATCAATCAGCGTCCGTCCGCCGTCCACGGTGATAATCTGACCGGTGACAAAATTGCTCGCATCTGATGCGAGGTATTGTACCGCATCAGACACTTCGCCTGGGCCGGCAATACGGCCGAGCGGCGTGTTATCAATAATATCGCTACGGTACTCTTCATTTTCCCTAAGCTGATGTTTCAGGCTCGATGACATCACCGATCCAAACGCAACGGCGTTAACCCGAATACGGTGCGGCGCCAGTGCGACGGCCATCGATCGTGTCATCTGATCCAATGCAGCCGTTGCAATGGAATAGGCCAATAAATCCGGGTTGGCCCGCCGCGCAGCGATTGAACTCAGGTTGATAATGGACCCAACGGGGCCCGTTTCGTCCCCATCAGCCTGTTTCATCATACGTTTTGAAATGGCTTGCGTCAGCCGCAGCGATGTCATCAGATTCTGGTTTAGCATCGCTTCCACGTTGTCTTCTTTGGGGTTCAGCGGGTCAGACGCCATAATCTGACGCGATGCGTTTACCAAAATGTCGACGCGTTCAAAGCTGTCGATCGTCATCGACATCAAATTATTAACCGATAATTTCTGGCGCAAATCGCACGCGAAGGTCCGATACCTTTCAGGTTCAACATCCGCTGATCCAAGTTCAGCCACAAGCCGGTCTTCGTCCATATCCGCAAAAACGACATTCGCTCCTTCGGCTACGAAATGCCGCCCGATGGCAAGCCCGACACCATTGGCAGCGCCAGTCACAATGGCGGTCTTTCCTGCGATAGAAAATGTCATGAACGATTCCTCTTGCGCCCACAGACGCTACGACGTTTTAGCGTTTTGGTCGAGCGGCACGAAATACCTTGAACCCGCCCGAGCCGCTGAGTTCCTCAACGCGCGCAAATTTTGCATTGAGTTCCGCTTCGTAGGGCAAGTGCCGGTTTGCGACCATATAGAACACACCACCCGGCCGCAGAATGCGGGCTGCCGTTGCAATAAATCCCCGCCCAAGATCCGGATCGCCGGCACGCCCCATGTGAAACGGTGGATTAGACACCACAAAGTCATAGCTCCCCTGATGCGATAAGGCATCCGTCCAGATTGGTACCGCACGTGGATCGCCCGTGTTGATTACGGCACAATCCAACGCGGATTTTTCAGCCTCAACCATATCAAGGCGCTTGACGTCGCTGTGCTGTAAAATTGCGTGGCTCAGATACCCCCAACCTGCACCAAGGTCCGCGCCGTCACCCCTTAGGTCAGACAAATGGTCAACCAGCAGTGCGGATCCCGCATCAATTTTGGTTTCCGAAAAAACGCCCGCGACGGTTTTGAAACTCTCCGGCGACTTTACGGTGGTGTCCCAAGGTGGGGCCTGATCGGCGGCGAACCAAAACAATCGCCCGTGGCCTTTGGTGACGACGCCCGATATTTGAACGACTTTTCGCAGATCCTTATAGATGCTTTCAACAGCGTCCGTCTTTTGCCCATCAACCACCACGAGGCCACCCGCGCGGATTGCGTTCATCACCATGGTGCGTGCCAGCGTTTTGGACCGCGGAAGCACCACCAATGTGGCGTGCCGACCGACACCATCCCCAATCAATCCCGCTGTTTGCCAATACTGGTGATCAGGAAAATACGTTGCTTCGACGGTGACATCGCGTAATCCAGCCAGATCATAGCCCGACGGTGGGCGCAAAATATGCAAAGGGCCGTCCAATGACAGCCCTTCGTCCAGCGCGGTTTGTAATCGTGAATGTTTCATTCAATCAGAAAAACGCAACGCTGCGCTACTCTTTCTCCATTGTGCATTGCAGTGGATGCTGATGACGCGCCGCAAAATCCATAACAAGCGCAACTTTGGTTTCCGCAATTTCGTGGGAAAACACCCCAACAACAGCAAGCCCTTTTTGATGGACCGTCAACATAAGTTCGACGGATTGTGCATGTGTCATCCCAAAGAACCGTTCCAAAACATGCACAACGAATTCCATCGGCGTGTAGTCATCATTCAGGATCATGACCTTGTACAGCGGAGGGCGTTTCGTTTTTGGGCGCGTCTCAAGCTTGAGACCGATGTCGCCATCGTCGTCCCCATCCTTATCGGCCATCATGATGAAATCAGGTCTCATGTCGTCCCTTTACGTGATCGCGCGGACAGTGTCATCTCGGCTGCTTAATATAGCCTTCATACCGTCCGTGAAAAGAGGCAGTTCACAGAGTTTGTAGAACACTTTTGCTTTGGCTACGAACTATGCCCAAATTTAAAAGCGGCGTTTTGGTCGGCCTCAATTGGTGCCTTATTTCCGCCACAATCCGCCATGTAGGGGCAGTTCATCAAAATGCCCCCTAAATGTAGCTGTCCTTCGTGAAACAGTGCAGGGATGCCACACCACAGCCCTTTGAAACTAAGGTATTTTCCGATCAGTCGCCCTGTGTTAGCCTTATTCCATAAAATGAGACCCCACCAAAAAAATCGGGGCTCACGAGGCAGTATAAGAGGCAGTGGCGTGAAACGTCGTATTCAAAACCCCGCGTTGGCGGGTTTTCTTCTATTGATCACACTTCTGTTGGCTGCGCTTGCGCCCGCCACGACCAATGCCGCGCCATATGCTGCAATGGTGATGGATGCGCGCACCGGTGAGGTTTTGCATTCGCGCAACGCTGACACCCAGCTCCATCCTGCCTCCCTTACAAAGATGATGACGCTCTATATTGCGTTTCAGGCTGTTGAGCGCGGTGAGATTGATCTGGATGATATGGTCACCATCACCCCTCTCGCGGCGAACGAGCCACCTTCAAAGCTTGGACTCGTTGTTGGGCAGCGTATCCAGTTTCGTTATTTGATCCGGGCCGCGGCTGTTAAATCCGCAAATGACGCAGCAACGGCTATTGGTATCGCATTGGAAGGCAACGAAGCCGCCTTTGCACGCCGCATGACCGCGACAGCACGTGCGATGGGCATGACACGCACAACGTTTAGAAATGCCCACGGTCTGACCGAAGCAGGCCACTTATCAACGGCCCGCGACATGACCGTTCTGGGCCGTCACATGATTTACGATCACCCACAGTATTATAACATCTTCAGCCGCATCACGACGGACGCTGGCGTTCGCGAAGTCGCAAACACCAACCGACGATTCCTTGGCAATTATCGCGGCGCGGATGGCATTAAGACAGGGTATACACGTGCCGCAGGATTTAACCTCGTTGCATCGGCTGAACGTGGTCAGGAACGCATCATTGCCACGATGTTTGGCGGATCATCAACTGCGCAGCGAAACGCCCGTGTTGCTGAACTGTTGGATATGGGGTTCGCCCGTGCGCCTGCCACGGCCCGTGTTGATCGCCCGCGCCCCGTTGCACCACAAGGCACAGGTGGTGCAGAAACGCCCCCACCCGGAACCACTGCAAAAACCGTTCGGGTCAATGGGCTTGTATCACGGTCCCTTCGCCCGCGCGCACGCGCTGTGCCCGAACCAGAAACACCCGCAATTCTTGTTGTGGACGCTGATGTCATTGAAAACGCTGTAAGCGAAGTGTTGCAGACAGCGGCGTCGGCCCCCCAAGAAACACCCGCACCGCCCGCGCGACCTGCTGATGTTGTTCTCGCGGCAGTGCAACAAGCCAGCCCCGCGCCATCAGAACCCGAAGTCGTCACACGTATTTCAACATCAGGTAGTCGTTTGTGGGGGATTAACGTGGGCCGGTATGGATCGCGCTATCAAGCCGAACGCGTGCTGTTACGAGTTGCGCTGAACGAAATGGCGACCCTTGATGGCAGTCTGCGCCGGGTTAATTCGTCGAGCCGTGGGTATGACGCCAACTTTATGGGATTGACCCGCGATGGTGCAGAACTGGCCTGTGCCCGCTTGCAAGCCCGTGGCACCACGTGTTTCATGATCGGGCCTGATTGATTGGCAACCCACCCGAGGAAATGCAAATGGCTATTCTAGACGTCCGCCCCCCTAACCCCGCAACTCTTTCGACCACAACCAAAGACACATTTGTCGGAGTGCACCGGGTGTTCTGCGTTGGCCAGAACTACGCGGATCACGTGGCCGAAATGGGCGGCGATCCCAAGGCGGATCCACCGATTTTCTTCATGAAACCCGCGAGCGCCGTGGTCGCGTCTGGCAGCATTGTGCCCTACCCCCCAGCGACACAAAATCTGCACCACGAAGTTGAATTGGTTGTGGTGCTAAAGAGCGGTGGTGCGGATATTTCCGAGACAGACGCACTCAGCCACGTTTATGGATATGGCGTAGGAAACGATCTAACGCGCCGCGACATTCAGGCCGCCGCGAAGGCCAAAGGGAGCCCGTGGGACATGGCCAAGGGGTTTGATAATTCTGCCGTTATTGGCGCCATTCACCCCGTGGCAGACGCAGGCCACCCTACATCCGGCGCAGTGACGTGCACGGTGGATGGTGAAATCCGCCAAAAGGGCGACCTGACCCAAATGATTTGGTCGGTTCCCGAAATTATCGCCACATTGTCCAAACTGGTGACGCTTGAAGCTGGCGACATCATCATGACGGGAACACCGTCTGGCGTTGGGCCTGTCGCGCAAGGTCAGACATGCGTTTGCGAAATTTCTGGGCTTGGCAGCACGGCGATCACGTTCACCTAGCCAAAGGCAGCTTTCATCAGCTCGCGCGTGTAGTCAGATTGCGGATTGTCGAAAATCGCCGCGGCGTCGCCCGCTTCGACAACGTCACCACGTTTCATCACCATCACCTTGTGGGACAACGCGCGCACGACCTTAAGATCGTGGCTGATGAACAGATAAGCCAACTTGTATTTACGCTGAAGCCCGCGCAGAAGTTCGACGATTTGGACCTGAACCGTCATATCCAAAGCAGACGTTGGTTCATCCAGCACAACCAGTTTGGGGCGTAAGATCATCGCGCGCGCGATGGCGATACGTTGCCGTTGCCCGCCAGAAAATTCGTGCGGATAGCGATCCATCAACGCCGGATCAAGGCCGACTTCGCGCATGATTTCTGCTACCATTTCACGTGGGTTTTTGCCTTGGGCGGTCCCATGAACCGTAAGGCCTTCGGCAATGATCTGTTCGACAGTCATGCGCGGCGAAAGGGAACCGTATGGATCCTGAAACACAATCTGCATTTCCGATCGCAGGTCCCGCATGGCGCGACCGCCGAGCCCGTCGATGTTGCGCCCCATAAATACGATCTGCCCTTCGGACCGGATCAGGCGCATCATCGCCAACGCGAGCGTGGTTTTCCCCGATCCGGATTCCCCCACAATGCCGATGGTTTCGCCAGCCCGCACCGAAAAAGTAGCATCGTTGACGGCCTTCACATACCCGGTGGTCCGGCGCAACAATCCCGATGTCAGGGGAAACCAGATCTTAAGGTTACTGGCTTCGCCGACCACCTTGGCATCAGGGTCAACGGGGTCAGGCGCGCCTGTACTTTCTGCCTCAAGAAGGGTGCGCGTGTAAGGATGCGACGGGTTCGCAAAAATCTCTGCTGTGGGGCCAGTTTCAACGATTTCCCCGTCCTTCATCACACAAACCCGATCCGCGATTTTGCGCACGATCGTCAGATCATGCGTGATGAACAACATCGACATGCCCAGATCGCGTTTCAAATCCGCAAGTAGGTCAAGAATTTGGGCCTGAATGGTTACATCGAGTGCGGTTGTCGGTTCATCAGCGATCAACATTTCTGGCCCGTTCGCCAAGGCCATTGCAATCATAACCCGTTGGCGTTGACCGCCCGACAATTGGTGCGGATAGGCGCCCAGCCGGCTTTCGGGATCATGAATACCGACTTGGTTAAGCAGTTCGATAATCCGCGCCCGTACAGCGTCGCCGCGAAGACCTTGATGCAGTTCAATCGATTCACGTAACTGTTTTTCGATGGTGTGCAGTGGATTCAAAGATGTCATCGGTTCTTGAAAGATGAAACTGATGTCATTGCCGCGCACACGGCGCAAATCAGTTTCTGGGGCGCCGACCATCTGGGTGTCGTTGTAGGTGATCGATCCGCCCACTGTCGCGCTGTCGCCCAACAGCTGCACGGTGCTAAGCGCAGACACCGATTTACCTGATCCGCTTTCACCAACCAGCGCAACTGTTTCGCCCTTGTCTACGTGAAAAGACACACCGCGCACTGCATGAGTGACCTCCCCATCCTGACGGAAATCGACGGTCAGGTTTCGTACGTCCAAGACCCGCGTCATGAGAATGTCTTTCGCGGATCAAACGCGTCGCGCACGCCTTCGAATATGAAGACCAAAAGCGACAGCATGATCGCAAAGGTGAAGAACGCAGTGAACCCAAGCCACGGCGCCTGAAGGTTCTGTTTCGCCTGCAGGGTCATTTCCCCCAACGACGGCGCAGACGACGGCAGCCCAAATCCCAAGAAGTCCAGAGACGCTAACGTCGCAATGGTTCCAGTGATGATGAACGGCAGCATCGTGACAGTCGCGACCATCGCGTTGGGCAACATATGACGAAACATGATGGTGCGATTAGACACGCCCAACGCCTTGGCCGCGCGGACGTATTCGAAATTTCGTGCGCGCAGGAATTCAGCCCGAACGACGCCAACAAGCGCAGGCCAGCCGAACAAAATGGTCAAGAACACAAGGAGCCAGAAAGAGCGCCCCAAAATCGCAAATAGAATGATAATCACGTAAAGAGACGGGGTAGACCCCCAGATTTCCAACAGTCGTTGAAACACCAGATCAACCCAACCGCCAAAATAGCCCTGCACGGCACCTGCAATGATCCCGATGATCGACGCACAGGTTGTCACGATCAAAGTGAACAGGATCGACAGTCTGAAGCCGTGGATCACCCGTGCCACGACATCGCGTTTGGTGTCATCGGTCCCGAGCCAGTTGTTTTCGTCAGGTGCTGACGGTGCAACGCCGGGAACATCAACAATAGTATTGTAACTGTAAGGGATGGGCGGCCAGATCATCCAGCCTTGCTCGAAACCCTCTAGACCGTCGCCGTAGGCACCTTCGTGAATACCCGAGATGATCTCGTCAGGTTCGTAAAAACAATCCTCTACCCCACCCGACACGATCAAACACTGCACTTCGATGTCCTTATAGGCCGCTTCGGTCGGGAAATCGCCGCCAAAATCCCGTTCACTATAGAACTGGAAAATCGGCATTCTCAGATCACCGCGATAGCTGACCAGAATGGGTTTATCATTGGCCAAGAATTCTGCGAAAAGCGACAAGACAAATAAAACCAAGAAAATCCACAGCGACCAATAGGCACGGCGGTTTCGCGTAAAATTGGTCCACCGTCGCTTATTCAGTGGCGACAGGCTGAACCAACCCTTCTTTGGCGTGGGGGGCAGCGCGGTATCCATCAACCCCTCCTTTCGAAATCAATGCGCGGATCAATGAGCACATATGTGATGTCTGTCAAAATGCCGACAACAAGGCCCATCAGCGAAAACGCGAACAACGTGCCAAACATCACGGGATAGTCGCGTTGCAACGTGGCCTCAAATCCTAAGCGGCCCAGACCATCCAAGGAAAACAACGTTTCAATGATCAATGATCCACCAAAGAACACACCGATAAACAATGCGGGGAAACCCGAAATGACGATTAACATCGCGTTGCGGAACACATGGCCATAAAGGACGCGAGATTCTGACAGGCCTTTGGCCTTCGCGGTAATCACGTACTGCTTTTTGATCTCATCCAAAAAGCTATTTTTGGTCAGCAAGGTCAGCGTCGCGAATGCTGAAATGGTAGACGCGAGGACAGGCAGCGCGATGTGATGGAAGTAGTCCTTTATCTGTCCCCACGTCGACAGTTGGTCAAAGTCAGATGATGTCAGGCCACGCAATGGAAACAAGCGCAAACAGGTGGGGTTTGAATTGTACAACCACGTCACGTTATCGCGGAAGAAATCTGATACGCCGAACGGCAGCCTGAAACAGTTATTGGACGCAAACAGCACGATCAGTAAAATCGCGAACAAGAACCCAGGGATGGCATACCCAACGATAATTGCAGCCGATGTCCACGTGTCGAACGGCGATCCATCACGCACCGCCTTTTTGATCCCCAGCGGGATAGACACCAGATAGGCAATCAATGTGGACCAAAGTCCAAGCGTGATCGACACAGGCATCTTTTCGAGCACCAGATCGACCACCGATACGGACCTGAAATAGCTCTCTCCGAAATCGAAGCGGATGTAATCCCACATCATCAGGAAAAAGCGTTCAAGTGCAGGGATGTCCACAGCGCGACATTCATCCGCCCGTAAATCTGGTTCACCCGCGAACCCGGCGTCGCAGACAATGCGCGCGAAATTGAATTCAACCTGCAACTGATCCAGAAATTCCTGCGGCAGGCCACGTGACGCAACACTGTCTGTGTCTGTTTCGACAATTTCAGACCCGCCACCGGAGATGCCTTCAAAAACGTCGCCGCCGCCTTCCATCTGCGCGATGATCTGATCAACAGGTCCGCCCGGCACGAATTGGATCAACGCGAAATTGATGATCATGATCCCAAGCAATGTCGGGATCACGAGCAGCAATCGTTTGAGAATATAGGCGCCCATTTACAGCGTTGACCTTATTATTGTTCTTATACCGAAGCCTATAATGCCCCGGCCGCTTTCAGCGCTTCGCCGCGTTCCGCATTGTACCACCAGAACGACAGGTTGCCCAACGCAAATGGGGGTAGTGGATCGGGGTATTCATACATATCGTAGTAGGCAACCGTATGCACCGATTTGTACCACTGCGGCACCCAGAAGCCTTCGGCGCGCAGCACACGATCCAGCGCAAGGGTTGCGGTTGTCATTTCATCAAATTCTGTCGCGTTGATCACGGTTGACAGCAGCCGGTCAATCGCTTCGTTTTCCAACCCCATCAGATTGCGTGAACTGTCCGCGGCCGTTTCAGAACCAAACCACTGACGCATCCCGGTCCCAGGTTCAAAGCCCTGGGTCATCGTATGTGTGATCATATCAAAATCGACAGGTGCCTGAAGACGATCCACATATTGCGCGAAATCGACCCGGTTCAACGACGCGTTTACGCCAAGCCGCTGAAGGCTTTCGACGTACGGATTGACAATGCGTTCGAAGGACGGCGAATACAAAAGGAATTCGATGTCCAGTGTTTGCCCATCTTTGCTGCGCACACCGTCTTCACCCGCAATCCAGCCCGCTGCGTCTAAAAGATCGGATGCTGCCCGTAAATTAGCACGATCTGAAGGGCGGCGCGCATCAGATGTGGGTGGCAACGTGGCCTCGGATGTCAAAACAGATTCAGGCAGTAGCCCTTCGTCCACCAAAGGTTGAAGGATTGCGATTTCACCTTCTGAAGGCAGGCCACGCGCTTGCAAATCTGTGCCTTGCCAGAACGATTCAACGCGATCGTATAGGCCATAGAACAGGGTGTCGTTCGACCATTCAAAGTTGAACATCAAACGTACGGCTTGGCGGACCCTTGGGTCTTGGAACTTTGGATCACGCAGGTTGAAAATGAACGCTTGTGCAGACCCGATTGTCCCGTCCGGCAGCTCTTCGACCTGAACCCATTCGTTTTCAACCGCGGGAAATTCATATCCTGTCGCCCACTGGAGCGAACTGTTTTCATTGCGGAACGTATATTCACCAGCCTTAAACGCCTCGAACGCGGCGGCGGCGTCGGTAAAGTATTCGTACCGGATACGATCAAAATTGGCTTGCCCGACGTTGAATGGGATTTCAGCGCCCCACCAATCGGGGTCGCGCGCGTAAACAATCTGGCGGTTGGTATCGAAACTATCGATCACATAGGCACCGGTGCCCAAGAACGGCACATCAGTACTTTCATCCAGGCGTGCACCTGTTTCTTCAAACCAATCCTTCGAAAACACGGTCGTTCCGCCCGCAAACCCGATCACATCGCGGCGAGGGGCATCCGCCGTAAAATTGAATTTAATGCGGTAGGTATCCAACACCTCGGTACCGACAATATAATCAGACACAACGGCCACATATTCCGGCAAGCCCTGTGTCATGAACAAATTATGGGTGAAGGCAACGTCTTGGGCAGTGAAGGGCGTCCCATCCGCAAACGTCACGTCTTCGCGCAGGTTGAAAATCACCCAATCCTTGCTTTCGGGATATTCCATCGTTGTGCAAAGGTAGCAATAAGATCCATACGGATCATCCGCCGTTGCCGTCAGAATGCTTTCGAACAACAGCGCCGTGCCTGCCGCAACTGCGCCTTCACGGGTGAAACGATTGAACGTATCAAATGTCCCCTGTGACCAAACGCTGATTTCTCCGCCCTTCGGTGCGTCTGGGTTCACGTAGTCCAGATGGGCCATATCCGCGGGATATTTCAGCTCTCCGAAATTCGTATAACCATGTGACGTCGTGACATCTTCATGGCTGTCCGCCCGCACAAGGGTCGCAGCGCCAATCGCCAGAACAGACCCGGCCAGCAACATGGCCCATTTCGATAAACCGACCGATTGGGATTTCACAGCGGTCTTCGCAATGCGGGGTTTGGTCTGGGTCATCCGACGTTCTCCTGTTTGGTTAGTCTTCCCTATATTTGAAGCTAAATCGCACAATGTCGAACATTCAAGTTGAGAATGTGTGACTTCCCCGTGATCAGAGCGACAAATGCGCCCTCTTGAACGCAAAAGGCCGCTTCTTATCGAAGCGGCCTTTCAATATTTGGGTGGCGTTGATCAGTCGTCTAGGCTGTCGAGGTAGGCGATCAAATTCGCCCGGTCTTCGATCTTACGCATGCCATTGTAACCCATTGCCGTGCCGGGTGCGTAAGATTTGGGGCTTTCGAGGAATGCGTTCAGTTCTTCGGGTGTCCAAACGTCGTTCACAGCGATCAGGTTGCCGGAATATCCATAGCCGTCAACTGCTGCCACATCGCGGCCGACCAAGCCGTACAGATGCGGACCGACACCATTCTCGCCTTGTTCAAGCGCATGACATGCTGAGCACGCACGCCACTGGCCTTCGCCGTCAGCGGCGCTTGCCGTTGCATAGATTTCTGCAAATGGGGGGCCCTCTTCAACTTCGGCCGCAGGCTCATCTGCGCCTTCGACAGGAATCACATAGGCCTGCTCGTGATGGTCTCCGTGACCACCGCTGTGATAGATTTCCTCGGCGACCCAGCCGCCCAGCAAAAACACCAACAACGCGCCGCAGCCGCCGCCAAGAATTTTGGTGAATGTCATTGTGTCGAACATGTCGCGATCCATCTACTTCGTTATTTGAAGGCCATGTATCCGCTTCCCCCATCAATGATCAAGGTGTAGAGCCGCGACCTAATGCCCATTTTTTACAATAATGGGTGAATAGGGGGTAAAGATGACAAAACGCATCGCTTTTCAGGGTGAACCTGGCGCCTATGGGCACCAAGCCTGCGTCGAAGCCCGCCCCGATTTCGAACCCCTCCCCTGCCCCACATTCGAAGCAGCGATCGACGCCGTGCGCAAAGGTGATGCTGATCTTGGTATGATCGCGGTCGAAAATTCGACCTATGGGCGTGTCGGAGATGTCCACACACTACTGCCCGAAAGCGGCCTACATATTGTCGATGAAGCCTTTGTTCGGGTTCATATTAACCTGCTGGGCAAACCCGGTGCCCAGCTAGACAAAATCAACACCGCCGCGGGCCACGTGGTGATCCTGCCACAATGCGGAAAGTTCCTGCGCGAAAACGGCATCGCGCCGGTCGTCAGCCCTGATAACGCCCGCGCAGCAATGGACGTTGCGGCGGGGACCGATATGACAGCGGGCGCCCTTGCGTCTGAAATGGCGGCAGAAATATACGGGCTGAACGTTTTGGCGCGCCACATCGAAGATCATGCGCGCAATACAACGCGGTTCCTGATTATGGCCCGCGAACCTGATCTGACACCGCGTGGCGCGGATGGCATGGTGACAAGTTTCGTTTTCCGCGTCCGCAATATTCCTGCCGCTCTTTATAAGGCGATGGGTGGCTTTGCGACGAATGGCGTCAACATGACGAAACTAGAAAGCTATATGGTTGGCGGCCAATTCACTGCGACTCAGTTTTACGCAGAAGTCGAAGGTCATCCCGATGACACGAACGTGGCGCGCGCAATGGAAGAACTGGATTATTTCACGGATCATATCCGCCTGATGGGGGTTTTTCCCGCAGCGGCGCGGCGCCACGAAAAGGCGACCTAACCCTTGTCTAGCCTTTGTAGCGGGCTTCGGTATCTTCTGCGAATCCGACAACAAGCCCTTTGAACCGGGCTTCAGCCTTACTGCGCGCTAGGCGCACGGACTGAAAAAACAGCTTTGCGGGAATTGTCTTTGCGCCAGCATCTGCCATCACAATGACCCGTGTGCGTCTGGGCGACAACGCCACGAGTTCAACCACCATTGACCCATCCGCGTTTCGGGATGTGACGTCGATCTTAAGCTTATTCGGTGCATCCACTTCGGTAATTTCGGCGTCAACATTACGTTCTTTGCCGCGCAACCGAAATTTCACATTCCACTTGGTCCCAACAGCGGCTGCATCTCCGCCAACGAGGCGCTCAACATCACCACCCCGTCGCATTATCGAACGTTCAAACACTTTGAAATCAGTAACCCGTTCAAAAACAAAATCGATCGGTGCTTCGATATCTTCTCGTGCGCTAAATTCCATAATGCCTTGTCCCGTCATCGGCCTTGTCGACCGGTTATGTGTTATTGGGATCAATCTAGCGTATCAGCCAGCCATCTCTCCAGTAAAAAATGTGCGATAGCGCCTGATCGTGCGGGCTTGATGTCAGGGTGTTCCCCCGATGCCGCATCTTGCATTTCAGAACGCGTCGCCCAGCGCGCATCTTCAAGTTCGTTGGGGTCCAACGTAATGTCTGTACTGGTCGCATACCCAATACATCCAATCATCAAAGACGATGGAAACGCCCAAGGTTGCGATGCAAGATACCCGACCTCGCCGACCTTGATACCAGCCTCTTCAAAAACTTCGCGGCGCACGGCTGCTTCTATGGTTTCGCCCGGCTCCAAAAAACCAGCCAGCAGGGAATACATACCATCTGGCCAACCCGGACTGCGCCCGACCAACACTTTGTCGCCAGACAAAATCAACATAATCACAACCGGATCAGTGCGCGGAAAATGCGATGTACCGCAGGTCGGACACCTGCGCCGCCAGCCCGCATCGACGGCCATGCTTTGGGTGCCACAGGCCGAACAAAACCCGTGGCTCATGTGCCAACTGAACATGGACCGAGCCGTCGCAGCAAGTTCAGCATCCCGGGGCGAAAGTGACGTCATGATCGCGCGCAGCTCTGCAAAACAGGAGGCCTCTGGCATCATCGGATGGCGCTGCAGTGTTGGATCAAGAAACGCGCCCATTTCTTCGGCTTCCGGCAATTCCGGGTTCCATTGCGTCAATTCAACCGCAAAGACGGGGCCATAGGTATCAATGCCTAAAAACAACCGCAGATCACCCGCATCCGTCATCGCGGGATGATCAAGTGGCACGCGCAACAGGCCTGCGCCTTCAGCTTCTAACAACACTTTGCCGCGCCACAAAACGATTCCACGGGCTGTTGGATCAACAGCCAACGCGCGGCAATCAGAACGCAAATGAGCCGCGCGATCCAACCCCGATCCGCCAAAGGTAACGTGTTCTGCATTTTTCATATCGAAGTGGTCGCATGCAGGGCCGTGACGTGCAATCCGCTTGTCCCTTGCAACGTCGCACCTGTGTTCGTATATGAACCTTGAGGGGTTGGCGCGGGCAAGTGCCTCGCCAACCTGGTCAGGTCCGGAAGGAAGCAGCCACAACGAGCCCCACTTGGGTCGATGTCCAACCTCTCAC
>CAYOSK010000019.1:0-2571 GCA_964406585.1 uncultured Octadecabacter sp.
CCGCTGATAGGACTCGAACCTACGACCCCATCATTACGAATGACGTGCTCTACCATCTGAGCTACAGCGGCATCGGCGCGGGGTCTAACACCGCGCCAAACAGTGCGAAAGCCCTATTTTGCGTCTTCGGTTTCAGGGCTGTCTTGTAAAATTTCAGCGTCAACAACCACCTCGGTTTCTGCAGCGGTTTGTTCGATTTGGCCTACGATCAACGGCAGCATTTCCACGCCAGCTGGCATCGCAACTTCGCCTTTGGGTGCCTCGCGCCATGTCAGCGTGTCAAATCCAGAACAATTCCCACAAACGGGCGCCCAAACGGGTTGAATGTGTTGGCAATTGTCGCAGATCCACTGAGGGCCCCGTGAAGCGGTCAACGCTTTGGCCAACCAACCACGCACGACAGCGTCGTCCGACCCTGCGCCGCGTTCAATTGCGGCCATAATTGTTAGGCTACGGGCCGTTGGCTGTTCCGCCACCAATTCGGAAATCGCACGACGTGCTTCGGGAAAATCTTCAGCAGCGATATTCAGTTCCGCAATTAGCATTTTGGTTTCTGAATGATCAGGATGCGTCTTAGTCAAAGCGCGGAATCGTTTAATCCGCGCTGCAGGGTTTTCATCCGGTGCAATTGCCGCAAACGCTGCTGCAAGGTCTGGGTGCGGCGCCACATCCCATGCCTTTTTGACGACCCGAGTCGCCGCACGCGAATTGCCTTTTTCGATGTAGGTTTGCGCTGCCATGACAGCAGCCGGCACGAGATCCGGTGACTGCCGGTTGGCTTCAATTGCCGCTTCTTGCGCTTCGAGGGTCTGGCCGTTTTCAAAAATGCCCTTTGCTTCGGACAGGGCCAAAACAGCGTCGCGACGCTTATGAACATTGCGCGGCAGCTGGCCCGTTTTTAGCTTGGCCGTGAGTGTTTCGCGCGCGCCAGCCCAATCGGACTTTTCAGCCTGCAAGCGCAATAACGTATCTTGCGTTTCAACATGCTTGGGTTTGATCGCAAAAGCCTTTTCGGCCAAAATTAGCGCAGTGTCTGTGTCGCCATCTTCTAGCTTTTGTTTCATAATTCCACGGACACCCACGAAACGGGTTTTGTCATCTTCAAGCAATTTCCGATACGTCGCCTCTGCGGTTTTACGATCGCCAGCCAATTCGGCTGCCTGCGCGGTCAGAAGATTAGTCAACTCAGGACGTTCAAGAAATTTTTCCGCACGGTTGGCTTTTGCCATCGCCAATCGACCTTCGCCCGACGCGAGCGCCATCATCCCCTCGGACAAAGCCTCATAGCCTTTGCGTTCGCGGTTGCGCGAAAAGTAACGTGAAATAGCTGTTTCATCCCCGTTCAGAAACTTGAACGCAGCGACCGCCAGACCGATCAGTTTGAAACCCAACCAAACCAGTGCCACAAGGACGATCAACCCAATCACCATTTCGATGACAGAGAACGTTGCAGCCTGCCCACCGACATCAATTGTCGCCGAGCCTTCCATATCCAAAAGCATGGTCGCGCCAAATGTGGCTGCCATTACGAAGGCGACGAACGCCAAAATCTTTACAAGTGACCAGAGCATAAGAGGCAGCCTTCGGTTAATTATAGGTTTCAGACAAGGTCGCGATTGCGGCCAGAACATCAGCACGTTCGGACGCACGCGCGGTCCAATCGATCAGCTCAGCACGTGCCACTTCCGGCAGCGCTTCGATCTCAGCAAGGGCATCAGCCACACGGCCTTCTTTTACCGCTGCTTCGGCGCGTGACAACACCGCATCAGGGCCAGGGCCTTCTTGTGGCGCCGTCGAACGCACATCAAACTGGTTTCTCAAGAATCCGCCCAGCCCTCCGGCATCATCAGAGAGACCTTCGGATCGTGCCGTCGCCAAAGCGGCGCGCGCGACGGCTGGAAATGCATCCGTCAGATTTGCTGTGGTCGCGACGCCCGCATCAGCGGCTGCGCTAAGGGCTACCGGGATTTCACCGGGTAGGTCGGCAACGGCGTCAGCAAAAGGCGCACCGGTTTCAACAGCCGTTGCAACGCGGTTCAATGCAGCACGAGCCGCAGCGGCCTCAGCCGCGGCGAGCGCTTCTTTCTCGAGCTGTTCGGCTTCTGCGCGGGCCGCTGCTAAATCTGCCTCGGCTTGCGCGGCAGCCGACATAACATTTGCTTGGCTCGCATCAAGTTCTGCGCGCAATTGTTCCAATTCACGTTGATACGCATCAAGGGCGGTATCAGAAAGTGTTCCATCGCCATTTGGCCGCTTTTCAACGTCAATCAAACGGGCATCTATTGCGGTGAACTGACCCTCCAAATCCCCTTCTAGCGCGCCGATCTGGTCAGCCACATCCGCCTGAATGGTTTCGATTTGGGTCTCAAGTGGCGAAAAGTCAGGGGCAGGTTGATCCGCCAATTGCGCTTGAAGCGCCGCGATCTGATCAGATTGGGCGGCCAGTTGCGCACCAATATCATCGCTCTGCCCAGTAAGAGGGTAAAAGGTCGCTATGCCGTATCCAATTCCACCTGCAATCAAACCGCCAAATGCGAGCGGTAAAAAACCACCGCGGGTTGCTGACTCTGT
>CAYOSK010000019.1:2671-28858 GCA_964406585.1 uncultured Octadecabacter sp.
GTTGCTGACTCTGTCGATTGCGCTGGCACAGATTCCGGGATCTCGACAGGGTCTTCAACGACCTCAATATCAAGGCTGGTATCCGCTGCGTCGAGCACCAACCCTTCCTCATCGTCAGGGACGTCAGATGCAATGAGTGACTCGGTTGCCGCGTCGTCCAGACGTTCTGAAATGACTTCTTCTTGAACAACCGCTTCTTCAGCGGCATCAATAACATCAGTGGCTTTGACACCAGCTTTGGATTTACTCGTCTTGGACTTGGAAGACTTTGCCACGTGCATCACCCTACTAAAATCATTTTGGGCCAGTCGCCCACCGACGTACCCTAGCGTGGCACTGGCTAACCCTCAAGCAATCAAACGCGCTGTAGCTGCGACCATTGCGTCCATAGTTGGGGCGCTACAAACATGGGTTTTCTGAGCGTTAAGGCCATCAGCAGATTGTGCTACCGTCGCGCTGATTGCTACAATCTCAGAGGCTCGCCAATTCGTGTCCCAAAGAGCTAAAATAGAGCCTGTTTCAGCAGAAAACAGTGGAACGATACATGGACGCGACTGTTGTAAAACAGAATATACTTCGGTGTTGGGGAGGGTGGTTGCCTTTCGGTAAACGATGACCTCAGCACAATCGAAGCCGACGCTTTGAAGTCGAGCGATGACGTTTCCGTGCGAAACTTCCCCCCGAATGTGAAGCAGCGATTCTGTCGGTTTCTGTTTGAGAATCAGATCAACCAAGGTGTCTGCATTTCCGTTTGCATCCACAGGTTCATACCCCATCGCCTGTGCAGCGCGGGCCGTCGCACGTCCAACACAATACGCTTTTCTGCCCAATCCGAGCGGCGCAAAATTGGCCCCCGCTTGGGATGTAAAAATTGCCTGGTCGAAATCCGGCAACTCATGGTCGACACCAACCGTTTCGAACGCGGGGCAAATCAAGGCACGAAACGGTCCCGCCTTTGATCGTAATGCCTCAACAAATCGCTCGGCATCCTCGCGGGGACGCGTCACTAAAACGATCGGGTTGTCAAAACGGTGCACGCGCGTACTTCCTGAACCATTGTAGCGATTGATTGTAACTGTTACCTCCGAACAACCCATATGCAAGGCTCTCACATGCCCCAACCAGTTACCATTCTTGGCATTGAAAGCAGCTGTGATGATACGGCTGCCGCTGTGGTGCGCGGGTTCGATGGAAATGCCGACATATTATCAAATGTCGTATTTGATCAAATGGCAGCACATGCTGCCTTTGGTGGAGTGGTGCCCGAAATTGCAGCAAGAGCCCATGCGGAGAAGATCGATTTAGCCGTTCAAGACGCTCTTGAGACCGCGAATGTGCCAATGCAAAGCATTGATGCGATCGCTGTCACAGCCGGACCGGGATTAATTGGCGGAGTATTATCGGGTGTGATGTGCGCCAAGGGGTTGAGCGTCGCGACGGGTATACCTCTCGTGGGGGTCAATCACCTCGCTGGACATGCCCTGACGCCGCAACTCAGCGACAAGATCGCATTTCCGTATCTTATGCTGTTGGTTTCTGGCGGACACTGTCAGTTTCTGTTGGTCCAAGGGCACGATAGCTACACTCGATTGGGCGGGACAATCGATGACGCGCCGGGCGAAGCATTTGACAAGACCGCGCGTATATTGGGGTTACCGCAACCAGGCGGACCAGCGATTCAGAGTGCTGCGGCAACCGGTGACGAAACAGCATTTGAGCTTCCGAGACCGCTGATCAATCGACCGGATTGCAACATGTCTTTTTCGGGTCTGAAGACCGCTGTTTTGCGTGTTCGTGATGATGTGATCACAAAAAACGGCGGTCTGCCGACCCAGCTTCGGGCCGATATTTGCGCGAGTTTTCAGGCGGCCGTCACCGATGTCTTGGTATCCAAGTCACGACTTGCATTGGCTGCCGCACGCGAAATTGCGCCAGATGTTAAGGTTCTTGCTGTCGCGGGCGGAGTTGCAGCCAATTCAAGAATTCGAACCGGTCTTAGGCAAGTTTGCGCTGAAACAGAGACTGATTTTGTCGCTCCGCCCTTGGAATTGTGTACGGACAATGCTGCCATGATCGCTTATGCGGGGCTTGTTCGTTTCAACGCCAGCATGGTGGATGATCTTACTTTGTCGGCCAGGCCCCGTTGGCCTCTTGATCAAGACAGCCCAACGCTTTTGGGTAGTGGAAAAAAGGGTGCGAAAGCATGAAGATCGCAGTTGCCGGCGCCGGTGCATTTGGGACTGGGCTTGCCATTGCGTTGGCAAAAAATGGTCCAGTCACGCTTTGGGCCCGCGATGAGGTGGCCGCAAATACGATGAACGCGACCCGCGTGAACGCGACCCGCCTTGATGGGCACATTCTGCCCGAGCAAATCAAAGTAACTTCGGATTTGGGAAAACTATTTGATGCGGACACGGTCCTTTTGGCGATCCCAGCCCAAAAGATTGGCGCATGGCTGGCAGATCATCAGCGTGCACTTGCGAATAAGCGGCTTGTCGCGTGCTGCAAAGGAATTGATCAAAAAACCCTAAAGGGTCCCGCTGATCAGATCGCTTCAATTATTCCAACAGCGATTTCAGCTATGTTAACCGGGCCGAGCTTTGCGACAGATATCGCCAATCAATTGCCCACCGCCCTTACATTGGCATGCGCTGACTCTGTTGAAGGCGACGCAATGCAAAGGACGTTATCAACTCCGACGCTTCGCCTCTACCTTTCTGACGACGTTATAGGCGCACAGCTTGGCGGCGCATTGAAAAATGTAATCGCGATTGCCTGCGGGGTTTGTATTGGCGCTGGGTTCGGCGAATCCGCGCGCGCGGCCGTTATCACCCGAGGTTTTGCAGAAATGCGTAGGATCGGAAGCGCGCTTGGTGCGGATCCAGAAACTCTGACGGGATTGTCCGGTTTTGGCGATCTGGCGCTGACCTGTACATCAGACGGATCAAGAAACTACCGGTTTGGCCTATCAATTGGATCCGGCCAATATTTTGATTCAGAAACAACTGTGGAAGGCGCGGCGACCGCCAATTCAGTCACAAACCTTGCAGAAAAACACGATCTAGACCTGCCAATTTGCCGTGTAGTTTCAGAACTATCATCCGGAAAGATTGACCCAAAAACCGCCCTCGCGACACTTCTCTCCCGTCCCCTTCGAAAGGAATGAATATGCGTTTTGCAATCATCACTCGTGACAAATCTGAGTCGCTACAGATCCGGCTGAAAACCCGCGATGCCCATCTTGCCTACATCAAAGAGACAGGATGCGTGGAAATGGCGGGGCCATTTCTAGACCCAGACGGCACGATGTGTGGATCACTGATCATTCTCGATGTTGTCTCGTTGAAAGACGCGCAGGACTGGGCGGACAATGATCCCTACGCCTTGGCCGGCTTGTTTGACAAAGTTCGCGTAGAGGAATGGAAAAAGGTTATTGGATAATGCGGTACTGGTTGTTCAAATCCGAACCTTCAACCTGGAGCTGGGACATGCAAATGGCCAAAGGGGAGACAGGCGAAGAATGGGACGGTGTGCGTAACTATCAAGCCCGCAATTTCATGCGCGAAATGGCGATTGGTGACCGCGGCTTTTTCTACCATTCTCAAAAGGAGAAGGCCGTCGTCGGTGTCGTTGAGGTTTGCGCTGTCGCACATCAAGACAGCACAACCGACGATGAACGCTGGGAATGTGTGGACATCAAAGCAATCCGGCCTTTCGAAAATGCGGTTACCTTAGATCAAATCAAAGCTGATGCACGCTTAGACGCAATGATCCTCGTAAGAAATTCCCGGCTGTCAGTCCAACCCGTCACAGCGGATGAGTGGCAAATTGTTTGTGAACTGGGCAATGCTTCGACCTAGCCAAAGTGCAAAAACACCGACACACTGCTTTCCATCAACTAAAGTGGAATAGGGAACATCTTATGGAATTTATTGCAGTCATCGTCGCGGCGGCGGCGAGTTTCGGATTCGGAGCATTCTGGTACAGTGTTTTTTCTGACGCATGGAAGGCTGATAGCAAAGTTCCGTTGGACGAAGAAAATAATCCGCAAAACATGAGAAGCCCCGTTCCATATATCACTTGCGGAATTTCCCTAATCTTGGTGGCTGGAATGATGCGCCACAGCTTTGCGACCGCAGGGATTGATACGTTAGGAAAAGGTCTGCTGTCCGGCGCAGGAATCGGGTTGTTTCTGGTGACGCCGTGGGTCGCATTGTTCAATGGATATTCAATGCATTCCCAACGACTAACGATGATCAATGGCGGTTACGCAACAATTGGGTGTGCGCTGATGGGCGCTATCCTGATGCTACTGTGAAAAAATGAAAGGGTCCAAGCACACCGCCCAGACCCTTTCTTCACCCACGTGCACTCCGTAAAGCCACCACACGTGTATCTAAGACTGGAACTGGGCCGTACTGGCGCCACCCATGTGTTAGCGCATGTCCGCTGATTCCAGCAAAAGAAATGCCCTTAGAATATGTCTAAAATGCAAGACGCCCGCCGATTGGGCGGGCGTTGCAAACACGAATTGGCTGTCAGTTACTTGTAAACCGACTCTTTTCCAAAGTGTTTCGTCAACATGTAGTAAACGACCGCGCGGTACTTGTTGCGTTCAGATTTGCCGTATGTCTCGATCACGGAATCGATTGCGTCCATCAACTGTGGGCCATCGCCAAGGCCAAGTTTCTTCATCAAGAAGTTCTTTTTGACTGTCTCAAGTTCGGCTTTCTGGCTGCCTGCGACGGTTGATGCATCTGCATTGTAGATCGATGGGCCGCAACCGATCGTTACTTTTTTCAACAGTTCCATATCCGGCGTCATGCCGCATTTGTTTTTCAAATCATCCGCGTATTGCGCGATCAGGTCGTCACGTCTGCTCATGGTATTCTCCCACCTTTGGTCTGGCCGTACAAATCGGCGCTACAACGACGTTAATCGTTGATTCACCATGCGCAAAGGGAAAATCTTGGGTAACTTTCCCCGCTGGTCAACGGCATGTGCCCCATCCCCGTGCCTGAAGATGAAAATGATCTGCGTGCAGGGCGTTAAAATCAGGGCCTAGCGTGGTTGCGAACCATGTGCAGGCACTGTCCCGCACGGCCTGTAGAAAATCGCCCTGTTCCGTTCCGCCATTCCAGTCTTCGACCAACCGAATTTTTCTACCATCAGCGAAGTCGAACCCGGTTATGTCAATGGCGTCGCCGGTGGAATGGGTGCTCCATCGCGTACTATTGCCGCTGCTTGTTCGAATGGGTCTACAGTTGTAGCTTCCGATCTGGCGAAACACTGTCACGTCTGTACCTAAAATTTCACGTGCAGCGGGTTGAACACCATGATGTTCCCACATCGCCAAACGCAGTGCAGTTGCACAGGACATTTCGATCCGGTCGATCCGTGCTTGCGTCAGGACGCTCAACGATACGCGATTGCGGATATGGCAATTGTCAGAGGCTTCAAACGGGTCGAGACGCGTCATCTGAGTAGATCGTTCCAGAACATCCAGACACTGCTCTGGATCATTTAGGGCTAGACGAAGCTTCGATGACGTAAGTGGCGTAACGGGGTGGGTTACCTCAAGCGGTGAGATTGGGTTCCATTGGGGCGGTAGCGGCGTGTCGGGATGAAACAGTGCAAAAACTGCTCCGCCGGAAACCACGATTACCATCAGGGTCAAAACAGTCCCACTGACAGATCGCAGTATGGCCCAACGCGAAACGCGAGGCCGTTTGGGGGCCTCGCGCTCTGGTTCGTGTTCGGGGTTCTCGTTCACAACGAAACCTTAGTAGCGGTAATGTTCCGGCTTGAACGGACCATCCGGCGATACACCGATATAAGCCGCCTGTTCGGAATCAAGTTTGGACAGTTTCACACCGATCCGATCCAAATGCAGACGTGCAACTTTTTCATCCAGATGCTTTGGCAAGATGTAAACACCGGGCTGATATTCATCACCCTTGGTCCACAGTTCAATCTGCGCCAAAACTTGATTGGTGAAGGACGCAGACATCACAAAGGATGGATGGCCTGTTGCGTTTCCAAGGTTTAGAAGACGACCTTCGGACAACAGGATCAACCGATTGCCGCTTGGCATTTCGATCATATCGACCTGTTCTTTGATGTTCGTCCATTTGTGGTTCTTCAGCGCAGCAACCTGAATTTCATTGTCGAAGTGGCCAATGTTTCCAACGATTGCCATGTCTTTCATGCGGCGCATGTGTTCGATGCGAATGACGTCTTTGTTGCCTGTGGTCGTGATAAACACGTCGGCGGTTTCTAAAGCATCTTCAAGAAGCACAACTTCGAAACCATCCATTGCCGCCTGAAGCGCACAAATGGGATCAACCTCAGTTACTTTCACACGGGCGCCAGCACCAGCCAAGGACGCAGCGGATCCTTTACCAACATCACCGTAACCCATCACGACGGCGACTTTGCCAGCCATCATGGTATCCGTAGCACGGCGAATGCCATCAACCAGCGATTCTTTACACCCGTATTTGTTGTCGAACTTCGACTTGGTGACGCTGTCGTTCACGTTGATCGCGGGGAAAGGCAGTTGACCGTTTTTGTGCAGATCATAAAGGCGGTGGACACCTGTTGTTGTTTCTTCCGACACGCCTTGAATGTCAGCGCGGGTTTTGGTGAACCAGCCGGGGCTTTCCGCCATCCGCTTTTTGATCTGTTCTTTGATCACGGCTTCTTCTTCAGATGTTGGTACAGCCAACACATCTTCGCCGGCTTCCATGCGTGCACCCAGAAGGATGTACAACGTCGCATCGCCGCCATCATCCAAAATCATGTTCGCGCCGTCTGGGAACATAAAGGACTTGTCGAGATAATCCCAATGTTCTTCAAGGCTTTGACCCTTGATCGCGAAAACAGGAGTTCCACCTTCGGCGATTGCCGCAGCCGCATGATCCTGCGTTGAAAAGATGTTGCAAGATGCCCAACGTACATCAGCGCCCAGCGCGACGAGTGTTTCGATCAGGACCGCGGTCTGGATTGTCATGTGCAACGATCCAACGATGCGCGCACCCTTAAGGGGTTTGCTTTCGCCAAATTCGGCACGACAAGACATAAGACCCGGCATTTCCGTTTCTGCGATGTCCAATTCCTTGCGGCCAAATGCGGCAAGTGCGATGTCTTTTACGATGTAATCTTTGGCCATGAGCCGCTCTCCTCAATACATTATTGCTACGCGACATAGCACTGCGCATGGGTCTCGACAATCCACCGTACCACGCCATAGGGTCGCGGTTGATTTATGGAGCACACCCGATGAAACAACCCCGCGCATGGCAGCGCATGTTATCAGGTCGCAGGCTTGATCTTTTGGATCCAACGCCGATGGATATCGAAATTGCCGATATCGCGCATGGCTTGGCTTTCGTTGCGCGCTGGAACGGCCAAACGCGGGGCGATTTTGCCTATTCAGTGGCGGAGCATTCGCTTCTTGTGGAGCAAATTTTCAGCCAGATGAACCCGACAGCGCCGATTAAATGGCAGCTTGCCGCCCTTTTGCACGACGCGCCAGAATATGTGATTGGCGACATGATCAGCCCCGTGAAAGCCGCGGTCGGGCCCGGCTATGAAACGCTGGATGACCGTTTGATGGCCGCGATTCACATTCGGTTTGGGCTGCCTGCGCAAGTCCCTACGACCGTCAAAAAACAAATTAAGAAGGCCGATAAGATCAGCGCCTGGCTGGAAGCGGTTCAAATTGCAGGTTTTACAATTGAAGAAGCTGACAGGTTTTTCGGTAAACCCGACCCAGCGATCGCCCAAACCGCGAAGATCCATTTGCGCGCGCCGCTTGATGTTCGAACCGATTTCACCGCTCGCCATGCCCAACTGATGGATCAACTATGACGTTTACGACACGTAACATGCAACGACACGACGTTCCCGACTGTGTCGCGATCATCAATCATACTATTTCGAAGGGCCAAAGCACCGCATACGAGGATCATTTCAGCGAACAAACCTTTGCAGAGCACTATTTGTCAGAGGCCGATGTTTCGAATGTGGTCCTGTCGGGGGACCGCATCGTCGGGTTTCAAGGCGCGTTCTTGGTTGAAACGGGTGTCTATTCAATCGGGTCCTTTACGGATCAGCGCAATCCAGTACGCGGAGCAGGTTCCGCGCTGTTTGAAAAATCCCGCGCGGATTGCAAGCGGTTGGGTGGGATCGCAATATTGGCCAAAATCACGTCAGACAACATCGGTGGTCTGGCGTACTACACAAAAATGGGATTCTTGCCCGATTCTGTGGTGAAAAACGATCATACGCGCCCCGATGGAACCACTGTTGACCGCATCATAAAGCGGTTCGTGCTGTAAATTGGGGCAGCCGACAGGGAACAGCTGCCCCGCGGTATACTACCACAGATCGCGATAAGGATTATGGGGATGGCGGCGCGGGTGCTGTTTACGCTCGTGCTTAGGTACATACCGATCTGCATTTGTTTTCAGACGTTCCGGGATTTTGCTGCCTCGCTTGGCAAGGGTCGCTGTGTACATGGCATCTGCAAGTAGGGTAAACATATCAATCTCCTATGGTGGGTTAAAATCCTGCACTTTAATTACTGCATTCATCTAATTTCCCCTAGTCAGGAAGATTTTACATATGATAGTTGAGGTTTCATATGGATTGGCATGACATCCCTTCACTCAGCGCTCTACGCGCGTTCGAGGCCGCGGCCCGACACGGCAGCTTTTCGGCGGCTGCACGTGATCTGAATGTGACTCATGCAGCCATTGGTCAACATGTCCGCACGCTCGAGAACCACTTTGGTCAACCCCTGATGGTCCGTGACGGGCGCGGAATGACAACCACTCAGTGCGGCGCGGATCTCGCCAACACTCTGTCAGAGGCCTTTGGTATGATCGCAACGGTGTCTTTGGATTTACTTGATCAGGCCAAATTACGCGCGCTGCGGGTTGCTGTCACACCATCGTTTGCAGCGAATTGGTTGATGCCACGTATCGGGGGCTTTTGGAACAAACACCCCGACATCGAAGTTGAACTGATCCCTTCCATGGCATTAATCGACTTGCGGCGAGACAATATCGATGTCGCAATTCGTTACGGCAAAGGCGGTTGGTCTGGTGTTACCTCTGATCCATTAATGCCTGCCGGCCATGTCGCCGTCGCGTCCCCTGACTATCTTAACAATCAAGACATCACCTGTCTGCCAGACCTAAAAGGATCACATTGGTTATTAGATGGCGCACGATCGGAGGAACGGTTCTGGCTCAGTGAGAATGGAATCGACCTTGATGAAGAACGGGTAACAATTTTTGCAACTGGGCAATTGTCACGCGAAGCAGCGCGCGCAGGTCTTGGCATAACAGTGCAGCCCGCTCCGATTGTCGCGCCCTTAATCGAGGCCGGTGTATTTGTTCAACTTTGCGAAGAACAGCGCAGCGCAATCGCCTATCATATCCTTACGCGGCCTGAGGTCGTGTCTCCTGCCCGTGACGTATTCGTGAAATGGCTCCGCGCAGAGGTTTAGCGCGGGCTGCGTTTCGCCAAAATACGTTGCAGTGTCCGGCGGTGCATGTTCAACCGACGTGCTGTTTCAGACACATTGCGATCACACAGCTCATACACACGTTGGATATGTTCCCAGCGAACGCGGTCCGCGCTCATGGGGTTTTCCGGCGGCGGAGGAAGCTCATCCGTATTTGCGAGCAACGCATTCATGACGTCCGCTGCATCCGCTGGCTTAGAGAGATAATCAGTCGCTCCGATTTTGACCGCCGCGACCGCTGTCGCAATAGCGCCATACCCGGTTAAGACAACAACGCGGCTTTCTGGTCGGCGCTCACGCAGAACTTCGACAACATCTAAACCTGTTCCGTCTTCAAGTCGCAAATCAACGACGGCATAGGCTGGGGGGCGAGCTGTCGCGATAGCGCGACCTGCAGCAACACTGTCAGCCGTTTCAACTTCGAATCCGCGCTTTTCCATTGCCTTGGCAAGACGGCGCAAAAAAGGCTCGTCATCATCAACCAACAGCAACGATTTGTCTTCGCCGATCTCATTGAGTTCCATCACATGGTCCCTCCGTTTCAATACGCTAGAGGTAGCGCTCTATGGGGGTTCGGTCAAATACCTGCGACACCTCGCCTAACTGGCCGCATCTACAAAACACGCAAGACTTTCAGCCATTTGCTCGGGGGTGACATTGCGCCGGTAGAATTCCTGAAAACCAATTTCAGGCAAGACAAGGTAAGACAACGTCGTGTGATCAACCAAGTAAAACTCATCATCGCTATCTTGCTTGGAATAATAGGTCTTATACGCTTGTGAAGCCGCACGGACCTGTTCTGGCGATCCGGTCAATCCGATCATACGATCATGAAAGTTGTCCGTGAAATCCCGCACGACATCCACAGTATCGCGTTCCGGATCGATCGAAATGAAAACGGGGGTCACGTTGATTCCTTGATCATCCAAAATGTGAACCGCCTGCGCGTTACGCAATGCATCTAACGGGCAAACATCGGGGCAAAACGTATACCCGAAATAGATGAGCGTAGGCTCAGTGATCACGTCTTGGTCTGTTACCGTTGCACCAGTTTCATCGACCAGTTCGAACGGACCACCAATGGCTCCGCCAGCTGATGTACTTGCACGGCACTGTGCAAAGATATCTTCGCTTCGTCCCAATTGAGTCGCAAGGAATGATCCTCCAAGCAGCGCAACGACGATGCCGCTGGCTGCAAATGCATAAAATTTTGACATGGCATCACCTATTAAATGGGTCGCAGTTGACCCTGTAATATGCGCACCATGTCAGGGGTAAAGACACAAACGCGAGACAAGTCATTATGGCGCAGGTCGATAACGATGTTTTTAAGAACCAAAACCGTGGCAATTGGGTCCGTTTACGAACTCTGGTTCTTTTGCGGTGGTTTGCGATTGCAGGGCAAATTACCGCCGTCATTGCGGCGCTTTATGTGTATCGCCTATCGCTCGAAGTCGGATTGATCGCGATTGTGATCGGCCTCCCAATTTTGCTGAACATTGTGTCCTTGTTCCTGTTTCCCGAAAACCGTCGACTGTCAGAGGGTGAAGCGGATGTGATGATCGGGTTTGACCTGACACAACTGGGTGTTTTGCTGTATCTCACTGGTGGTTTGAATAACCCATTTGCGTTGCTGATCCTTGCGCCTGTGACCGTCGCATCGACGATTTTGCCGCTGCGCAGCACCTTGGTGCTTGGCGGAATTGCATTGGTAATCATCACATTCTTACGGTTCGAAAACCTCGATATTATGACAGCATCTGGGTTTCCTTTGATCCTACCGGATCTGTTTGTATTTGGCTTTTGGATCGCACTGATCATCGGCGTGATCTTTGTCGGGCTTTATGCGCGTCAGGTTACGCAGGAAACCTTATCCATGGGCGAGGCTTTGGTTGCGACACAAATGGCGTTGGCCCGTGAACAGAAATTAACCGACCTTGGCGGTGTTGTCGCCGCAGCTGCGCACGAACTTGGCACACCCTTGGCGACGATCAAACTGGTCAGTAGCGAACTAATAGATGAGCTCGAATTCAACGATGAGCTTCGCGACGATGCTAAACTCATCCGCGAACAGGCTGATCGATGCCGGGATATTTTGCGGTCAATGGGACGTGCTGGCAAAGAAGATCATCTGTTACGACAGGCCCCCATTGAAACGGTGGTACGCGAAGCCAGCGAACCACATTTGAATCGGGGCAAGATCGTTCATTTTGATATTCTACGACCTGAAACTGGTATAATCCGCCAACCAGACATTTTCCGCAGACCCGAGGTTATTCACGGAGTGCGGAATCTTGTGCAAAACGCCGTAGATTTCGCAACCGGAGAAGTTCTTGTCGAAATTTCATGGTCCGACGACATCGTAAGTATCCGGATCAGCGATGACGGGCCAGGGTTTTCGCAATCTGTCCTGGGGCGAATTGGGGATCCTTTTGTACGTCGTCGTCGTTCAGAAACCGCCAACGCCAACCGCCCCGGCTATGAGGGTATGGGTCTTGGCCTGTTTATTGCCAAAACACTGTTAGAACGTTCCGGTGCGAACTTAACGTTCGCCAATGGAGGCGCACGCGCACTTTCGGGTGGTCGCGGTGGCGCAATTGTCAGTGTTCAGTGGCCGCGTTCTTCAATCGAAGCCAATGCTGAAGATACACGTGGCGCCCTTGGTGACAACACTCCGATATCAACGCATTAGGGCGCTATTTTAACCGTCGGTTAACTAAATCCAATCATCGTTTGGTCTCTGAATCGGAGAACACGATGCCACAAATCCCTATATTGGAAGCTCTTGGCGCTTTGTTTCTGGGTGTTGTGGTAGCAATCGCTCTGTTGATCTTTTGGATCCGGTCAAACAGGATTACAACCGTTACCAGCCGAACGCTCATGCAAGAAGCTGAAGGATCGATTACATTTCTTTTTGACGACGAAAACCTCGTTGATTTGACGCCCCGCGCACGTGCGTTGATGAACCAGGGCAACGATCAAAAATCAGATTGGGAAAATTTCCTCACTATTTTGTCCGCGCGGTTTCCAAATTTGCGATCCCAATGCAGTGACCTTGCCAGCACGGGTCGCAAGACAATCTCGCCGACGGATGGCCAACGTGGATGGATCGATGCCGAGTACTGGAACGGCCTCGCGCGGATCACATTGGTGCAACACGAAGGTGATCCCAAAGAAGCCCTAGACCCACTCACCGCTATGGCGATGGAACACGAACTTGAAACGCTGCGCGCGATTGGTGAAGAGTCCCCACAGCTGATCTGGAAACGAGATGCAGAAGGAATTTTAGTTTGGGCCAACCGCGCATACATTGAAATGTCCGAAGCGATCCATTTGAACCATCATGATGACGTGCTGCCTTGGCCGCCTTACAACGTGTTTGAAAACATCGCCGTGCCGATGGGCCCTGCACCCATTGTCGACATGCACCGGATCGACGTTCCCTCTCAGAACAAACCAATCTGGTACGAGATCACAAGTTTGAAGCGCGGGACAGATACCATCCACTTTGCCGTTGACGCGAGCGCCGTTGTTTATTCGCAAGATGCCCAGCGCAATTTTGTTCAAACGCTGACAAAGACGTTCGCACAATTGTCGGTTGGCCTTGCGATCTTTGACGCTGAACGAAGACTGGTTTTGTTCAATCCGGCTTTGACGGATCTGACCAATCTTCCCGCAGATTTCCTGATAGGGCGGCCAACTTTGTTGTCGGTTTTGGATCGACTTCGGGACCAAAAAATGATCCCAGAACCAAAGAATTATACATCTTGGCGGGATCAGATGATGGCTCTTGAAACGGCGGCACTTGAAGGCAGCTATCATGAGAACTGGGAACTTCCAAATGGCGCCACGTTTCGCGTCACGGGCAAGCCCCACCCCAACGGGGCAATTGCTTTTCTGATTGAAGACATCAGCGATGAGATATCTCTTAACCGAAAATTTCGCTCTCAGATCGAAACGACAACAGCGGTACTCGAAAACCTAGTGTCGTCTGTTGCTGTATTCTCTGCGTCTGGAAACCTGATCTTGGCGAATAAATCCTATCGCGAACTTTGGGGGGCACCGCCTGATGGGTCGCTTTCCTGTCGAAATTTTCTGGATGAACTACATACATGGCAAACGTCATCCGCGCCTTCACCAATATGGATCAAGCTGAAAGAGACCCTATCAGTTGGCCAAACTGGATCTGCTTGGACGGGGTCAGTTTGGCTAGACGGACAAGTCGAAATACAGTGCCACTATTCGCCGCTTCCTGAAGGCAACCACCAGGTGACGTTCACACCGAACACAGACGATAGCCCGCGCATGTCCGAGGTATCAGAGATTGAAATCAAAGCGGGCTAAGAGTTTCAGGCCGATTACACTTGCGGGCAAATCGACGGTGCATAAACTCACCCAATGGCCCAGAATACCATCACCCTACAGCTTACAAAGCCCGAACAAACTGACGCCTTGGGCGCTTCGTTGGCGGAAATTTCAAGAGCAGGCGACTGCATCTTGCTACAAGGGCAGATTGGCGCGGGAAAATCTGCTCTGGCGCGGGCGTTTATTCGTCATCGCTTTGGTCAAGACACGGACGTTCCATCGCCAACTTTTACCCTCGTTCAGACCTATGAGGATAAGGATGTCGACATCTGGCACGCTGATCTGTACCGCCTTAGCGATCCACAAGAGGCCGTCGAACTCGGGCTGATCGACGCCTTCGAACTGTCCATTTGCCTGATCGAATGGCCGGAAATACTGGGTGATTTAGCGCCATCAAATTCTCTCGACATTCAGTTAACTGTCACACCGAATGCACATGTGGCACAACTGTCCTTCGATGATACTTGGGGACCTCGGTTAAAGGCTTTGCGTACAGATGCAGACTGATCGCATCCACAGATGGTTGGCTGGAACCAATTGGGCAACATGGCGGCGCGACCCAATGACCGGAGACGCATCCGCGCGACGCTACGAACGATTGCAAGGGCCGACCAACGAAACCGTAATTCTAATGGACGCTCCGCCGCAAACCTGTGGCAGCCAACGGCAGTTCGTCAAAATATCTGAACATTTGCGTGGCATCGGTTTATCTGCGCCAACTGTTCTTGACTGGGACGATGCGCAAGGCGTGATGACCCTCGAAGACCTCGGGTCAACGGATTTTGCCCGCCACCTTAGGGCAAAACCCAATCAAGAAGCCGAATTATACATGGCAGCTGTTGATGTCTTAGAAATCCTTCAATCCTTTCCGCCGCCAACTGACCTGGTAAAAATGACGCCGGATGTTGGCACTGACATGATCGACATCGCGTTTGAATGGGTTGGCAAAGACACAAGTAAATATCTAGTCGATGAAATCAAAGGTGGTCTTCGTGATCTATTGGACAGAGTAGACCCCCACCCATCAGTTTTATCACTTAGGGATTTTCACGCGGAAAATTTGATTTGGCGCGGCGATCAAGACGGACCCGACAGAGTGGGGCTCTTGGATTTCCAAGATGCTTTTGTCACGCATCCTGCCTATGATCTTGCGTCATTGCTGCGTGATGCGCGTCGTGACGTTGACCCAGACTTGACCGATCTGATGCTAGCGCGGTTTGGGCGCAAAGACCCGGCTTTCAAAATGGCTTTTCATGTTATGGCGGTTCAGCGAAATCTGCGTATCCTCGGCATCTTTGAGCGCCTTTGTTGCAATGCCGGAAAAACAGGCTACCGCACCCTTATGCCTCGGGTGATCCGGCATCTACGCACGGATTTACATGCACCCGAATTAGCTGGCCTTGCGCCACTAATTTACCGTGCCTTCGATATAGGGGATGAACCCGTTTGACACCTTCTTCAGTCCTCTTGTTTGCCGCCGGTTTCGGAACGCGCATGGCACCCCTAACAGACTCGCAGCCCAAACCACTGGTACGTGTCGCGGGTAAACCGCTTTTGGATCACGCGATTGATCAGTGCGACGACTTGCAAATGGTTGTAAACGTGCATTATCGCGCCGATGACATCAAAAACCATGTCCGCAGCCGCGACATTCTAGTCTCTGATGAAACCGACCAAATCCTCGAAACCGGGGGTGGATTGAAACGTGCGCTTCCATTGCTGAACAGCAACCCGGCGTTCACGATGAACACCGACGCAGTTTGGTTGGGGCCGAACCCACTCAAAACCCTAACAAATGCGTGGGATCACACCGGAATGGAGGCGCTGTTGCTGCTGATACCGCGACCCAACGCCGTTGGACACACTGGTAAAGGTGACTTTGATCTTTCCGCGGACGGGCGTATCACGCGAGGAACTGATTATATCTATTCTGGTGTTCAAATCATCCGAACAGATGGCCTCGCTCAAATCTCGGAAACCGCATTTTCGATGTGGTCCCTTTGGAACGGCATGCTAACGCGTGGTGTGATGTTCGGTGCAGTCTATGAGGGCAAGTGGTGCGATGTTGGGCAACCGCAATCCATCACTCTTGCCGAACAAATGTTGGGTTGGTCATAACATGTTTGAACCGGCCACCAATCCACGGGTCTTTGGCGTCGCACTCGGTGCTGACTTTTCCAAGTCTCTGCATCGCGGTTTGCGCACACGGTTCGCAAATATGACGCCGCAGAATGTTGCCTGTGTGGAAATTTTTGTAAATACGCGGCGGATGCAGCGCCAGTTGATTTCGCTGTTTCACCATGGTGACGCCTTGCTTCTGCCGCGCATCCGCTTGATCACCGACATCGGTTCCGATGTTGGGCTCGCCGACATTCCACCGGCGGTTGCCCCTTTGCGGCGCAGACTTGAAGTTGCGCAACTGGTTAAACAATTGATTGCCAGCGATCCAACACTTGCATCACAAGATTCCGCATTTGATTTAGCCGACAGTCTTGTTGCACTGATGGGCGAAATGCAGGGCGAAGGTGTTTCGCCCGACATGATCGCGAAACTAGATGTGACGGATCAATCCGGCCACTGGAGCCGTGCATTATCGTTCATTGATCTTATTCAAAAGTTCTTTGCTAACGACGAACAGCCAGACATCGAAGGCCGTCAGCGGCGTGTGATTGAATCCCAAATCGCGCAGTGGGAAGAAAACCCGCCCCAACATCCGATGATTGTTGCAGGTTCAACCGGGTCACGCGGCGCAACATCCTTGTTCATGCAGGCCATTGCCAGACTCCCGCAAGGCGCGGTGATCTTGCCCGGTGTTGATCAGGACATGCCTCTTTCGGTCTGGAACAAACTAGATCCTATGACCGGAGGCGAAGATCATCCGCAATATCGCTTCAAAGCGTTTTGCGATGCTTTGGATGTGCCTGTGGATACGATAATGCCATGGGCCGCCGACACGCAGGTAAATTCCGACCGAACAGCGCTTGTGTCTTTGTCATTGCGTCCAGCACCTGTCACAGACCAATGGATCAAAGATGGGCCAGCGCTGGGCGATCTGTGCGCTGCGACAAAAACAATTTCATTGATTGAGGCCCCAAGCCCGCGCGCAGAAGCGGATGCGATCGCTGTGCGATTGCGCCAAGCAGTTGACGATGGGCAAACTGCGGCCGTGATTACGCCAGACCGTATGCTGACCCGCCAAATAACCGCTGCATTGGATCGCTGGGACATCAAACCAGATGACAGCGCAGGCTTGCCGCTTCAGCTATCACCGCCTGGGCGGTTTTTGCGCCACGTGGCGGATTTGTTTTGCGCACCTTTGGACGCCGAAGCCCTTTTGGTTTTACTTCGCCATCCGTTGACAAATTCAACTGAAAAAGACGGCACAAAGCATGGGTTACACACCAATGCGCTGGAATTGCATATCCGCCGCTACGGCCCGCCCTTTCCTTCCCGCGACAGTCTTAACGTATGGACGGATCGATATTCGGATGCGGGGCCTTGGGCGTCGTGGATCTGTGACACGTTGATGGACCTTGATGACCCACGTCCTCGCCCACTTAGCGAATTTATAGCCCATCATCTGCAAATTGCTGAACGCCTTTCGGCAGGGCCTGACTCTGATGGTACTGGCGCCCTATGGCAAGAAGGCGCGGGCCGCGAAGCTTTGCGCGTAATGTCAGAGCTCAGCAGTCATGCGGAGGCTGGGGGCGAAATGACTGCACGGGAATACCGACGCCTTGTCAGCAGCGTTCTCGCGTCCGGCGAGGTTAGGGATCGAGACCAAGGCCATCCACAAGTATTAATCTGGGGTACGCTCGAGGCACGGGTGCAATCAGCTGATCTGGTTATTATCGCGGGGATGAACGAAGGCAGCTGGCCCGAAAACCCGACGCCCGATCCATGGCTCAACCGACCCTTACGTATGCAAGCGGGACTACTTTTGCCTGAACGACGCGTCGGGCTTAGCGCGCATGACTATCAACAGGCAGTCTGCGCGCAAGAAGTTGTGGTCAGCCGTTCAATCCGCACGGACGAAGCAGAAACGGTACCAAGCCGCTGGATCAACAGGCTGATCAATCTTCTTGGGGGGCTTAAAGATAAAGGAGGGCCAGATTGCCTTGTTGAGATGCGCGCGCGGGGTCAATATTGGCTCGAATTGGCAGAGACCATCGCCGCACCAAAATCCATCAAATCACCAGCACCACGCCCATCCCCTGCACCACCAACTAATGCGCGGCCCGTCCAACTATCGGTGACACAAATCAAAACCTTGATCCGCGATCCGTACGCTATTTATGCACGCAACATTCTTGGTTTGAACGCCCTTGATCCGCTCAACCAAGATGCGGGCGCCCCGTTGCGCGGAACACTTGTCCACACGATCCTTGAACAGTTTGTCAAAAACGATATTGATCCTTCTGGCCCAAATGCAGCCCTTGATCTGATGGCGTTGACCGATGGTGTATTGAACGAACACTGCCCATGGCCCGCTGTTCGGATGCTATGGCGCGCGCGCATAGAGACATTCGTCCCTCACTTCTTGGCCGAAGAACAAAAACGTCGCGCCACATCCAGAAATTTTGATACCGAAATGAGGGGCGTTCTTAAACTCTCTGCTGTTGATTTCACCCTTGTCGGCACCGCCGATAGAATTGATCTTGATGACGATGGCGAGGCGCTGATCTACGATTACAAAACAGGTAAGGCGCCGACCAAAAGTCAACAAATCCATTTCGACAAACAACTTCTACTAGAGGCAGCGATGGTGGAACGCGGTGCATTTGCATCACTTGGGGCCGTTCGCACCAAGGCCGCTGTTTACATCGGATTAGGGAGCGATCTACGCGATCAACCTGCCCCACTGAAAGACGCACCGCCGGATGAAACCTTGGCACGATTCGAAGCGCTCATTTCGAAATGGATGGACCCAGCCAAAGGCTATACATCTCGGCGCGCCAACGAAACGCTGGCCTTTGAAGGCGCCTATGACCACCTTGCGCGTTATGGCGAATGGGATGAAACCCATGATCCGAAAGTCGAGGACATGTTATGATCCAGAACGACGCGACACGCCGCCAAATTGAAGCGGCAGATCCAGATCGTTCCACGTGGCTATCCGCAAATGCCGGATCAGGAAAAACACGTGTGCTGACAGATCGTGTTGCGCGGCTTTTGCTGGCAGGCACTAAGCCTGAAAACGTGCTATGCCTGACCTACACAAAGGCCGCCGCGTCCGAAATGCAAAACCGTTTATTTAAACGTTTAGGCGAATGGGCAATGATGCCCGATGGTGAACTCCGCAATCAGCTGATCGAACTGGGCAGCACGACATCCATTACCGAAAACTACATCGCAGGTGCCCGACGTCTTTTTGCTGCTGCGATCGAAACGCCTGGCGGGCTAAAAATTCAAACCATCCATTCGTTCTGCGCCGGAATATTACGCCGCTTTCCCCTTGAAGGCGAAGTCAGTCCGCAGTTCAAAGAAATGGAAGACCGCGCGGCGCAACTCTTGCGCCAAGAAGTCTTGGATCAAATGGCAACGGGAAATCACGCGGATGCCGTTGCACAATTTGCGCGCCACTATACTGGCGGTGATGTGAGTTCTTTCCTCTCTACAGTTACATCCCATCGCACAGAATTTCTGACGCGCTCCAGTGACGAAGACCTTGCCCGCGCGTACGGTGTGCCATTAGGCACGACGCAACACGACGCGATTGATGTTGCTTTTGTTGGCGGTGAAGACGGATTGGTGGACGATCTGATTGACGCGGCAAGAACAGCACCTGCATCCTATCAAACCTTTGCCGCCAAGCTAAAGGCGCTCAACTTAGCCACACCGACACTGGCGGATCTCGACTCGCTGTTTTCACTTTTTCTTTATGCCAAAGATCGATCCAGCAAGTCCGCCAATTGGCCTCAGTCTAATCACACCAAAGCGCATGAACCCTTGTCCCCTGTCACGGATGACATCCACGCATGGATGGATCGGACCGCAGATGCCTTCGACTACCTATGTCGGATAAATGCCCTGGAAAAATCCCGCGCTCTTTGGGCGTTTGCAACACCGTTTGTTCAAGAATACGAAGCAAAAAAACAACAACGTGCGGCGCTGGATTTCGATGATCTGATCATCAAGGCAAAAGCCCTTTTGCAAGATCCCGCTGTGGCGCAATGGGTCTTGTTTCGGCTTGATGGGGGTGTTGATCATGTTCTCGTAGACGAAGCCCAAGACACATCACCGGATCAATGGGACATTGTGCGTCTTTTGACGCAAGAATTTTCCACAGGCGAAGGTGCAAACCCTGATCGCGAACGCACTGTGTTTGTTGTCGGTGACAAGAAACAATCCATCTATTCGTTTCAGGGCGCAGACCCCGAAGGATTTGATCGTATGCGAGACCATTTCGATGGTGAACTTGCAAAGGTAAACCGCCCGCTTCAGTCTTCAGAACTCCTATATTCGTTCCGGTCATCCGCCGCGATTCTTGGATTGGTCGATCAAACGTTCCGCGGTGAAATGGCTGATGGGCTGGGTGATCGGATCGAACACCTTGCGTTCAAGGATGACATGCCAGGTCGGGTCGATTTGTGGCCCGTCATTGCACCAAATGAAAAAGCGGAAGAACGAGAATGGGATGACCCGCTTGATCAAAAAGGGCGTACCAACCATCTCGTTGTCCTCGCCCGGCAGATTGCTGAACAGATCCGGCACATGATTGATCATGAAACTCTACCGGTGAAAACTGACAATGGATGGGAGCGACGTGCCATTACGGCGGGGGATGTATTGATCCTCGTGCAGCGGCGTTCCGACTTGTTTGGTGAGATCATCGCTGCATGCAAAGCTGCCAACCTTGATGTCGCCGGCGCCGATCGCCTAAAGCTCGGTGGTGAGCTGGCCGTGAAAGATATTTCTGCCTTACTGCAATTTCTTGCTTTGCAAGAAGACGATCTATCTCTTGCTGCGGCCCTGAAATCACCTTTGTTTGGCTGGACCGAACAAGATCTCTACACGCTTGCGCAGCCCCGGAAGAAGGGTGAAACCTTATGGGAAGCCTTGCGCAAGAATGGCCAGACAGAAACACTCGACGTTCTATACGACCTACGCAACAACACTGATTTTTTGCGGCCGTATGATTTGATCAACCGCATTTTGATACGGCACAAAGGGCGCGAAAATTTGCTTGCGCGACTAGGTCACGAGGCAGAAGACGGCATTGACGCACTGCTATCGCAAGCCTTGGGTTATGAAGATTCTGCCGTGCCGAGTCTGACAGGTTTTTTGACGTGGTTGCAGACCGAAGACGTAACCGTAAAACGGCAAATGGACAGCGCCGGGGATCGGATTCGTGTTATGACAGTTCATGGCGCGAAAGGGCTTGAAGCGCCCATCGTGATCCTACCCGATACAACCAAACGCAAACGCGAAGTGCGCGGCGATCTTTTGGAATCGGCTGGGCAAGTATTCTGGAAACCCAAGACCGATGTCATGCCACAATCCATTCGGGATATAGTCGATGAAAAGCTTGCGGCGCAGGATCGTGAACGCCGCCGCCTTTTATATGTCGCAATGACGCGCGCAGAAAACTGGCTGGTTGTGGCGGCGGCGGGGGATGCTGGGGATAATCATGACAGTTGGCATTCGACAATCCGCGGCGCGATGGAGCATGTCGACAGTATCAATAAGGACACTCCGTTCGGTCAGATCAAACGGTTCAGCCGACATGACTGGGATGCCGGGCAGATAGTATCTGCTAAGTCTGACCAACCTAAGACTGCGCCAGAGATTCCTTTTGACGATTTTCTTCCAGAAGCACCGGTGCGTCGCAGTACCCTATCGCCATCCGATCTAGGTGGCACCAAGATCATGCCAGGTGAAACTCTCACGGATGCAACAGATATTGCCCTCGCTTGGGGGCGCATCACGCACCTTCTGTTAGAAATCTTACCGACAACGACCCCTGATATTCGGACCGTGACCGCACAAGGGCTTGCGTTGAACCATCCTGATGCAGGTCTCATCCCAAATATGGATGATCTGATCAACGAGGCATTGGCCCTTGTTGAAAACCCGGCATTGGACTGGTTGTTTTCTGACGGTTTGGCAGAAGTACCAGTTTCAGCAACTCTGCCCACATTGGGCGAAGATCGGATCTATGGGATCATTGATCGACTGATCATCACCGATGACGATGTCATTGCTGTTGATTTCAAATCTAATCGCGTAACGCCAAGAACGCCGGATGACACACCCGAAGGTGTAATGCGACAAATGGCGGCGTACCGCGATGCACTATGTCAAATTTACCCAAACCACACCATTCGTTCGCTCATTCTATGGACCCGAACAGGTGACATTACAGAACTTGATAACGCGACGCTTAGTGCTGCTCTCGCACACGTGACCACGACTTGACGATCCATTGGTCCGTCCATACGTTCTCGATCTAAATACATCCCAAACCGGAGTAGTGCCAATGGCCACCGTAGCAGTAACAGATGAAACATTTGACGCCGAAGTGCGTCAGTCCGACATTCCTGTCGTCGTAGACTTTTGGGCAGAATGGTGCGGCCCATGTAAGCAAATTGGCCCTGCTCTCGAAGAGCTGTCTGCCGAAATGGATGGTCAGGTCAAAATCGTAAAAGTAAATGTGGACGACAATCCAAACTCCCCGGCCCAAATGGGTGTGCGCGGGATTCCGGCGTTGTTTTTGTTCAAAGATGGTGAAGTCGTTTCCAACAAAACAGGCGCTGCACCTAAGGCAGCCCTTGAAGGCTGGATCAAAGAAAGCGTCTAGGCAGGTCTGAGATTTCAAAAGGGCGTCCCATATTGGGGCGCCCTTTTTCGTGGAAGCCTTGCGCGCCCAGTGCTGCGCCGCCATATAAAACCCAAGCAATAGTAGGACGCGACATGTCAGATGATACTTTCCCTGGTTGGCACGGCACCACGATTATTGGGGTGCGCAAAGACGGTGAAGTTGTGATTGCAGGGGATGGGCAAGTATCGGTCGGCCAGACCGTAATGAAGGGAACCGCACGAAAGGTTCGCAGACTCAGCCCCGGTGGAAATGACGTAGTTGCAGGATTTGCTGGTTCAACGGCTGATGCGTTTACGCTTCTTGAACGGCTCGAGAAAAAACTCGAGGCAACGCCAGGCCAACTTGCGCGTGCTTCAGTTGAATTGGCAAAAGACTGGCGGACCGACAAATACCTTCAAAAACTCGAAGCGATGCTGATCGTAACGGACGGTAAGGATTTGTTCGTAATCACCGGCGCTGGCGATGTTTTAGAACCAGAATATGATGTGACTGCGATTGGATCTGGCGGAAATTTTGCGCTCGCCGCAGGACGCGCGCTCATGGATCAGGATCTGGATGCAGAAACAATCGCGCGGCGTGCAATGGCAATCGCATCTGACATTTGCGTTTATACGAACGGCAACCTGACCGTAGAAAGCATCACATCATGACCGATCTAACCCCGCGTGAAATCGTCTCTGAACTTGACCGTTTCATAATTGGTCAAAAGGATGCAAAACGCGCAGTTTCCGTGGCTTTGCGCAACCGCTGGCGACGCAAACAGTTGGGTGATGATCTGCGCGATGAAGTTTATCCCAAGAATATCCTGATGATCGGACCGACTGGCGTCGGAAAAACCGAAATTTCGCGACGCTTGGCAAAACTTGCCCGCGCGCCGTTCATTAAGGTCGAAGCAACAAAATTTACTGAAGTCGGTTATGTTGGACGCGATGTTGAACAGATCATCCGCGATCTTGTCGAAGCAGCCATCGTAGAAACCCGCGATTACATGCGAGACGACGTAAAGCAAAAAGCCCGCGAAGCCGCAGAGGCGCGCGTGATTGATGCCATCGCAGGCGAAGATGCGCGAAGCGGCACGCGG
Organism: uncultured Octadecabacter sp.; assembly: GCA_964406585.1. GTDB lineage: Bacteria > Pseudomonadota > Alphaproteobacteria > Rhodobacterales > Rhodobacteraceae > Octadecabacter. Next base: position 26,474 of record CAYOSK010000019.1, read on the forward strand.
GATTTGTTTCGTAAGAAACTGAAAACCGGTGAACTTGATGATACCATCATCGAACTTGAACTTGCCGATACATCTAACCCGATGGGCAATATGGAAATCCCGGGACAACCCCCTGGTATGGGCGGGATGGATTTGGGTGCAATGTTCGGGAAGGCGTTTGGCGCGCGTACTGTGCGTAAAAAGGTTACTGTTGCACAAAGCTATGACTTGTTGATCGCCGATGAGGCCGACAAGCTGCTTGATGATGAAACGATTACAAAGCAGGCGCTTGAAGCTGTCGAACAAAATGGCATCGTTTTTCTTGATGAAATTGACAAGGTGTGCCGAAATTCGGATGCGCGTGGTGCGGATGTATCCCGCGAAGGCGTGCAACGCGATTTGTTGCCGTTAATCGAAGGCACAACCGTTTCCACAAAGCATGGGTCTGTGAAAACCGATCATATCCTGTTCATTGCGTCGGGTGCGTTTCACATCGCTAAACCGTCAGATTTGTTGCCTGAATTGCAAGGTCGCCTTCCCATTCGCGTAGAATTGCGCGCATTAACGCAAGACGATTTTGTTCGAATTCTGACGGAAACCGACAACGCACTGACCCGTCAGTACACCGCGCTGATGGGCACCGAAGAAGTTACCGTGTCGTTTAGCGATGATGGGATCACCGCGCTCGCGCGGATCGCAGCAGAAGTTAACGAGTCCGTTGAAAATATTGGTGCGCGGCGCTTGTACACCGTGATGGAGCGTGTTTTCGAAGATCTGTCGTTCACTGCACCAGACCGAAGCGGCGATGTAATTGATGTGAACGCAGCCTTCGTCGAAGAACATCTTGGTGAACTTGCACGGTCAACAGACATCAGTCGTTACGTGCTTTAGTGCTTTCTTGTTGCTGTATGCCGGAACATAAGTCGGCATGGCTGATCACGGATACATAAGTTTTATCAAGCAAAACGCGCCATTTCTTGCGACCGGCGCTTTGTTGTCGTTCTTGTCCAGTTTCGGACAGACATTTTTCATATCGATATTCGGCGGTGAAATTCGCACAAGCTATGGGCTAACCAATGGCGAATGGGGCGTGATTTATATGATCGGCACCGGAGCATCAGCTGCAGTGATGGTGTTTGCTGGCGGTTTGGCAGATAGATTTCGGGTCCGCCAATTGGGCATTACAGTGGTTCTACTGCTTGGGTTATCCTGTTTCCTTATGGCTCTGAATCCTATTGCGGCGCTATTGCCGCTTGTGGTGTTTTTTCTTCGTTTCTTTGGACAGGGCATGACGACCCATGTGGCCACCGTCGCAATGGCGCGCTGGTTTATCGCAACGCGGGGACGGGCGCTGGCTGTTGCAGCTATGGGATTCATGTTAGGGGAAGCAACGCTGCCCCTGATTATGGTCTGGCTAAAATCCCATATCGATTGGCATATTATCTGGATCGGTTGTGCCATTTTCTGTCTGGCGATGTCGCCCGTCTTGTTTTGGTTATTACGGCTCGAAAGAACCCCGCAATCCACCGCACAAACAGATCAATCCGTCGGACTTTTTGGTAAACACTGGACCCGCGCGGACGCATTACGCCATCCGTTATTTTGGGCAATGGCGCCTGCTGTCATGTCTTTTTCTGGCTTTGGCACTGCGTTCTGGTTTCATCAGGTTCATTTTGCAGACATTAAAGGTTGGTCTCATCTGTCCCTAGTGGCTGTTTTTCCACTCGGGACAATCACACTTTTTGTATCCACTATTGTCTATGGCTGGCTTGTTGATCGCGTTGGGGCGGTACGTTTGTTGCCCTTCTATCTCATACCTTATGTCATTGCATTCACCCTACATTGGTATGCGCCGAGCTTGGCTTGGACAGCATTCGCCGTGATTTTGATGGGTGCAGCAGGCGGAGGTCAGGCGACTTTGCTCAATGCCTGTTGGGCAGAGTTTTTTGGAACCCGTCATCTCGGATCAATCAAATCAGCGACAACAGCCCTAATGGTGCTTGGATCGGCCATTGGCCCGGGTCTTAGCGGTTGGTTAATCGACAAAGGCGTTGGATTCGAAAAACAAATGTTGGGATATGCGTTCTGTTTCGCAATCGCGGCACTATTGTTGTTGTATCCGGTCGCAGTGGCGCGGGCTTCAGCGCGGGCGGCGTAGATAGACGTAGTAGGCGCCCTGCCCGCCGTGACGCACATGACTTTCCGTGACTTGCAAGACAAGACTGGCAATCGGTGCCATCCGCAACCATTGCGGAACTTGATGGCGAAGTACCCCAAATTTCGTTGGAATGGGCCCGCCATCGTCACGATCCTTACCTTTCCCGGTAATGATCAAGACCAGTCTGTTTCCAGCAGAGGCCGATCGCATCATAAATGATATCAAAGCAGGATGGGCCTGTGCCAAGG
>CAYOSK010000020.1:0-28467 GCA_964406585.1 uncultured Octadecabacter sp.
TCCGAAAAGCGCCAATCATTTGGCCGATCGCAAAATAACTCACGATCCCGACCAGCACGACGAACGCCAAGGCCCCATAGCGCACCGTGCCAATCCCAAGCGCAGGTCCGACCAACAAAACCGCACCCAAGAGCACGCCACCCATCAAGACCGACGCGAATACGATCCGCCAAAGCCGCGTCTTGAAACGGGCATCATATTGCGCGGCCTCACCCATGTTGCGCGCGCCGCGCCATAACAGCCAAACCATCACCCATCCCGCCAATGTCGTTGCCACCGCGGCCGCAATATATCCGATATAGATCGACAGACCGATCGCTACGACCGCATTCACGATCATTGCAACCACCGCAAAATAGAAAGGCCGCTTGGTATCTTCGCGCGCGAAATACAAAGGCTGCAACGCTTTTTGCAACACAAACGCAGGCAGGCCCAATCCGTAGACTGAAACGGCCAACGCGGTTGCGGCGGTGTCATCGGCATCAAAGGCACCGCGTTCGAACAGGACGCTAACCAACGGGATCGGGATCACAACCAGCGCCACCGCTGCGGGGATCGTCAACGCAAGCGCCAGTTCGGATGCGCGATTGTAGGCATCGCGTCCACCGTCCATGTCCCCGCTGGCCAGCCGTCGGCTCAGATCGGGGAGCAACACCACACCAAGGGCGATTGCAACGACCCCGAGCGGCAGTTGGTAGAGACGGTCCGCATATGACAGCCAAGCAATCGCGCCGTCATAAAAACTTGCCACCTGGCGGCCGACCAGCAGATTAATCTGTACAACTCCGCCTGCCAGCATCGCTGGCCCGGCAATGATCGCGAGCCGCTTGAGATCTGGTGTCATGCGTGGAAGGCGCGGCAAAAGGGTAAATCCGGCCCGACGTGCAGCCATCCAAACCAGTGCAAGCTGCGCGATGCCCGCTACGGGGACGCCCCATGCCAGATAGCGCCCATAGGTTTGCGCCGCGCCATCGCCTGCGAAATGCGCAAGTACCATTGCGCTCACGAGGACAATGTTCAGCAAAACGGGAGCCGCAGCTGCAGCCGCAAAGCGCCCTGTCGCGTTCAACAGGCCCGATGCCAATGCGGCCAAAGAAATGAACAGGATATATACAAAGGCGATCCGCCCGTAATCCACCGCCAACGCCAAGCGCCCGTCCCCCCCGAACCCACCGGCCATTGCCAAAACCAGCCAAGGCATAAAGACCTGTGCTGCCACGGTTAATACGATCAGGATTGTCGCAAGCCCGGAAAATGCATCCCGTGCAAAACCAGCCGGATCATCCTCATTTTCCAGTTTCTTGGAAAACATCGGCACGAAGGCCATGTTGAACGCGCCTTCCGCGAAAAAGCGGCGGAACATATTGGGAAGGGCAAACGCGATCAAAAACGCCTCTGCGACGGGGCTGGCGCCCAAAAATGCGGCGATCATGATGTCGCGAACGAACCCGAAAATTCGGCTTAGCAGGGTCCAAACACCGACTGTAAGAAAGCCAGCGACAAGGCGAATGGGTTTCATAATCTTCCTGACCAATATTCCGTGTCACATCGTTCTAAGTGCAACGCTGTGCAAACTCTATGGAAAAGACGTGCAGTTCCAGAGGACCGGTCAGGATTGAATTTACCAATACGAAGAAGGCGATGATACACAGGGTTAGGCGCGGGCGCGCTTCGAACCCAAAGAAATGGCATCTCGAAGGCGTTTTTCCAATGTGCGTTGCTTCCCAACGGCGTGGAATTTCAGGCCAAACATGTCTTTGACATAAAAGGTATCAACAACCTGCTCCCCGTAGGTCGCGATCACGGCGCTTGCGATATAGACGTTGCTGTTTGCCAAAGTGCGGGTCAAGTCGTGCAGCAATCCTGGCCGGTCGCGGGTGTCGACTTCGATAATGGTGTAGATTTCCGACCCTTCATTATCAAAGGTTATCGATGTTTGAACATTGAACGCCTTTTCGCGTTTCTTCATTTTATCTTTGGTTGCCAAAGCATCGCGCGGCACAACGTCACCACGCAGTGTGCGTTCGATCATTTGGCGCAAACGAGGGAGGCGGGATTCCTCATAGGGGGCATCATCGCTGTCTTGCACCCAAAAGGCTGCAGTCGCGAAACCGTCCTTCGTGGTAAAGGTTCGCGCATCAACAACGTTTGCGCCGACAAGGGACAAGGCACCACACATGCGGCTGAAAATGCCCGGGTGATCGGCCATCGCGAAACAGACGCGGGTCGCATCGCGATCTTCGTCAGGTGTAAGGCTGATGTGCACTTCGTCCGTGCCAATGTCGCGCAGCAAATTTGCAAAATCGACGTGGGCGGTAACGTGCATGCCTTGCCAATAGGGCGGATAATGGCGCCCGACTTCTGCGCGCAGTTCTTTTTCAGACCAAGTGGATTTGTCGAGCGCCGCGCGAAGATTTTTGCGCGCTTCGGTGCCGCGTTCTTCGCGGTTGAGCGCCTCCATCCCGTTTTCCAGCGCGAATTTGGTTTGGCGATACAGCGCGCGTATCAGCACAGCTTTCCAATTGTTCCACGTGCCCGGACCGACACCGCGGATGTCGCAGACCGTGAGGACGCACAAAAGGTCGAGGCGTTCCACGGTTTTCACCGCCTTCGCGAAATCGCGGACCGTTCGCGGATCGGCGATATCGCGTTTCTGCGCCATATCGGACATGAACAAATGATAGCGCACCAGCCATTCGACGGTGTCGCAATCCTTTTTGGACAGGCCCAAACGTGGCGCCACCTGTTTGGCGATCCGCGCGCCAAGGATCGAATGATCTTCGTCGCGGCCTTTCCCAATGTCATGAAGCAAAAGTGCCACGTAAAGAACTTTGCGGTTTATTCCGCCTTCAAGGATGGATGCGGACACAGGCAGTTCTTCGTCCAATTCCGCACGTTCAATTTGTGCCAAATGGCTGATCGTTTGGATCGTGTGTTCATCCACTGTGTAGTGGTGGTACATATTGAACTGCATCATCGCGACGATGGCTTCGAATTCTGGGATGAACGCGCTTAGCACGTTCAATTCGTTCATCCGGCGCAGTCCGCGTTCTGGGTTTCCGTGTTTTAGCAGCAGATCAAGAAAAATGCGCTGGGCTTCCTTGTCCGCGCGCATAGGGTCATCGATCAGGTTTAGGTTGGCCTTGATCAGACGCATGGCATCGGGGTGCAATAACGTGCCCGTGCGCAACGCCTCTTCGAAAATCCGCAACAGGTTTAGCTTGTCTTTCAGAAACGCAGCAGGGTTTTCGACAGTCAGGCGATTTTGTTTGATTGCGTAGGGGGGCTTTGCCTTTTTGGTACGGCTGAACAGGCGCTGTAACATGGGTTCGGGTTTAAGGTGCGCGGCTTCCTGTGCGGTTAAAAAGATGCGCGTCAGTTCCCCAACTTCTGTCGCGTGGCGAAAATAGTCCTGCATGAAATTTTCAACTGCGCGCCGACCGGGGGTGTCTTTGTACCCGAGCCGATCCGCAACTTCGACCTGCATATCAAACGTAAGCTGATCCGCCGCGCGGCCTGTCAAAAGGTGCAGGTGACACCGCACCGCCCAAAGAAATTCATGCGCCCCAAGGAAGTCTTCGTATTCGTCCTGAGAGAAGACTTTGTGCTTGACCAGTTCAGACGCGTCTTTGACGCCATGGACATATTTACCGATCCAATAGAGCGATTGCAGATCACGCAGCCCGCCTTTGCCTTCTTTGACATTTGGTTCGACCATATACCGTTGTCCGCCTTGTTTGCGGTGGCGTTCGGCGCGCTCGTCAAGTTTTGCTTCGATGAAATCTGGTATTGTTTGGCTGAACAAATCATCCCGTAGCCGTTCGGTCAGTTCTTGGGCCAGTTGGGCATCACCTGCCAGAAACCGTTCTTCTACTAATGATGTGCGGATGGTGTAATCTTCACGGGCAAGGCGCACGCATTCTTTGACAGTTCTGCTGGCGTGCCCGACCTTTAGTTTTAGGTCCCAAAGGACATACAGCATGGATTCGATTAGGCTTTCGGCCCAAGGAGTCAATTTATAAGGGGCCAAAAACAGCAGATCGACGTCTGAATGGGGGGCCATTTCCCCACGGCCTGAACCACCAACTGCCAAAAGCGCGAGGCGTTCGCCGGATGTGGGGTTTGGATTAGGGTGCAGGTGGCTATTTGCGATGTCGAAGACTTCGATCACAATCTGGTCGGTGAGCCACGCATAGGCCCGTGTTGTCGGCCCTGCTTCGAACGGAGATGCGATAAACGCCGCATCGATGGCCTTGCGGCCAGCTGCGAACGCGTCCTTCAGAACAGGAAGCAGCGCGCGCCGCTGATCCGCCCCGTTGGACCCCGCAGACATGAGGGCAGCAACAAGCGCGTCATGAAGAGCCCCGCGATCGAGAATATCGTTCGCAGGGCAAATTAGGTCGTCTCGGACCTCAAGTTCGGCATGGTCGATGGTCAGATCAGGATCCGCCGCTGCCAAAACTAAGCGGTGCAGGGTCAACAATGCCCACTTGGTTGTTCACAATCCGCGCCACCGCAAGCGCGCGCTGGTTGGACCCATCGGCGCGCAGACGGAAAATGCCCGTCGCGCCCGCAAATCCCGACGCTCGGGTCAGTGATGGGACCGTCAACGCATTGCGATCGCCTGTTGCAGCCAATGCACCGATTGCGGCGATCCCATCATATGCGATCGACGCAAGGGGGTGCGGCTGCTTTTCGTAAGTTGCTTCGTAGCGGTTGCGAAATGCGGCTTCGCGGCCGGCATCCGCCATTGCAAACAACCCATTCTGTAGGCCGGGCAGCGCAGCAGCCTGAGGAGCCGCGTCCCAACGTGTGATCCCGATCAATGGCTGTGTTTCTGGGTTTGTCCCCTGTTCGTCGAGGGATGTTGCCAAAATTGGGAGACCACCTGCCACACTATCTGTTACGAAAATGCCTTGCACGTTGCCGGCATTCGCCGCCGCTGCAATCGCAGGCGCGCGCCCGAAAATACCGTCTTGGCTGAACGGGTAGGATTCAATTCCGACGATGTTACCGCCCGCGCCACGAATTGACGTTGCAATCGCATCACGACCCACTGCACCCGCAAGGTCATCTTGATGAACAATCATAAACCGTTCCAAACCTTGGGCCGTTGCATAGCCGACAAGTCGATCCGAAATGTTGCTGAATGTGTTGCCCAAGACAAAAACATTCCCGCCCGCAATGGCCGGGTTGTTGGAAAACGCGAGAACGTTAACGTTTGCTGGGGCGACTGTCACGCCAACCGCATTTGCACTGGCGGCGTCAAGTGGACCAAGGATGATCTTGGCCCCATCAGCGACGGCGGCGGCAGCCATCTGGCTGGCTTGGCCAGGATCGCGGGCCGTATTGTAGACGCGCAGGTCAATCTCGACGCCATTCAAATCCGAAATCGCCAGCCGTGCGGCGTTTTCAAGGCTTGCGGCGATGGCGCTCGCTTCGGCTTGCGATGTGCCGCCGGGCACCAGCAGTGCAACTTGCACAGGTGCGCCAGGTTCAATCTGAAGGCCGGAATCACCGCCCGCGCTGGGCAAGGCCAGATCACACGCGGCAACGAAGGCCAGTGTGGTCAGAGCAAAAACGCGCGCTGCGACTTTGCGCAAAGGCGTGGCGGCCGATAGGGGGGACAGGGCTGACAAACGGGCGAACATGAATTAAGCACTCCTTCTTGGCAACGCGCAGGCTGACGTTGCTTCGTTGGCCGTATCATAGGGCCAAGGGCGAGAGGGTCTAGGTATGAATCACAAGCAAATTCCCCTATCGGCAGGTCTTTACCTGTGTGCCGTTCCAATTGGAAACGCACGCGATATAACCCTGCGCACCCTGGACATTCTGGCCAGCGCCGATGTTATTGCCGCCGAAGACACACGCACAGCCCGTAAGCTAATGGATATTCACGGTATTTCCATCGGAGCGCGCCCGATGGTTGCCTATCATGATCATTCCGCAGAAGGGGTTCGGGCACGGCTCATGGCCACCGTGCGTGATGGAAAATCGGTTGCCTATGTATCAGAAGCCGGGACGCCGTTGGTTGCGGATCCGGGGTATAAATTGGCCGCCGAAATGCGGGATGCGGATCTGCCCCTCACGGCGGCCCCCGGTGCGTCGGCGGTGCTTGCTGCGTTGACGGTATCTGGGTTGCCCAGCGACGCGTTTCATTTTTCGGGTTTCTTGCCGAGCACAAAAACAGCACGTCGCAGCGCACTGGAATCATTGCGTGATTTGGCGGCGACCGTGATTTTGTATGAATCGCCCAAACGTATTCATGGTTTATTAGGTGATATGTGCAATACCAAGATGGCTGATCGTGACGTGGTTGTGTGCCGCGAACTGACCAAAAAGTTCGAAGAGGTTTTGCGCGGAACCGCTCGGGATTTGCAGGATCAACTCGATGGTCGAACCCTGAAAGGAGAGATTGTTGTTTTGATCGGGCGCGGATCGGGCGTGACGTTGAACGAAACTGACGTGAAAGAGGCACTGAGATCTGCAATGGAAAACATGCGGATCAAGGATGCGGCAACGGCCGTCGCGGGGGCCACTGGAATGGCGCGGCGCGATGTGTATCAATTGGCCTTGCAAATGAAGGATGGCGAATGACGGGTTTGAAACATCGCGGAACGACAGCTTACTTTTCGGGCATGGCTGCTGAAGATATTGTGGCAAAACAGTACGTTCGTTGCGGCCAAGAAATTCTTGCGAAACGTTGGCGTGGAACAGGCGGTGAAATAGATTTGATCGCAAAGAATGGCGACGGCATAATTTTCATTGAGGTGAAGAAAAGTCGCAGTCATGCACAGGCCGCTGGGCGTTTGACACGCCGGCAGATGGATCGGATTTACGGGGCTGGATCCGAATTTTTAGGCACTCAACCCCGCGGGCAACTGACCGATGTTCGGTTGGATTTGGCGCTTGTGGATGAAATGGGCCGTGTAGATGTGATCGAAAATGCGTTCATGGCGGCCTAAGCGACCATTGCGATTTTCAAATCTCGGGTCCATGTAAGGTACAACTTACAAAGGACGCCCTCATGACTGCCATCAAACCGCTCCGTGTTGCCTTCCAGATGGATCCGATCGACGCGATTGATATCAACGCTGACAGTTCATTTCGCTTGGCCGAAGAAGCGCAGGCGCGGGGGCATTCGTTGTTCTACTACACGCCGGATCAAATCAGCTACGTCGAAGGGCGTGTTGTGGCCCGTGGGCAAGACTTGATCGTTCGTCGCGAGGTCGCGAACCACTTCGACGTCGGCGAAATGCGTGAACAGGACCTTGCAGAACTGGATGTCATCTGGCTAAGACAGGATCCGCCTTTTGATATGGGCTATATCACCACCACGCATATATTGGACCGAGTTCATCCTGATACGTTGGTCGTGAACGATCCATTTTGGGTGCGTAATTATCCTGAAAAACTGCTTGTCCTCGATTTCCCGGATTTGACGCCACCGACGGCCGTTGCCCGTGATCTTGATATGCTCAAGGCATTCCGCGCGCGTCATGGGGATGTGATCCTCAAGCCGTTGTATGGGAATGGCGGCGCGGGTGTGTTTCGCCTGCCGCCCGAGGACCGCAACCTTGCCTCTCTGCATGAGATGTTCACAGGCATCAACAATGAGCCCCTGATTATGCAAAAATTCCTGCCTGATGTCAGCGCGGGCGACAAACGGGTGATCCTTGTGGATGGTGAACCTGTTGGGGCCATCAACCGCGTCCCTGCAGCCGGTGAAACCCGATCAAACATGCATGTCGGCGGACGCCCGGAACCCATTGGTCTGTCTGAACGTGATCTGGAAATTTGTGAACGGATCGGGCCATTGCTGCGCGAAAAAGGCCAAATTTTCGTCGGCATCGATGTGATCGGCGACTATTTGACTGAAATCAATGTGACGTCGCCGACAGGTATTCAAGAACTGGAACGTTTTGATGGTGTCAATATCGCTGAAAAGATCTGGAAGGCGATTGAGGCTAAGAGGGCGTAATACGTTTGCAGATCGTCGCGCGCTAGAATTTCGGCTGCGGGGATGGTTGTTTTGGACAGCCCAAACTGGTGAGCAAACGGTATGATTTTGACGATCGTCCAGCTTGCGCCCTCTCTCAGTCTGGCGATCACATATCGTCAGACTTCTTTGGACAGTGCCAACCGATAACCGACAGCTTCGGCGACATGGGGTTTGCGCACGTCGTTTGAGCCATCTAGATCGTCGATGGTGCGGGCGACGCGCAGAACGGGGTGATATCCGCGTGCACTTAGGCCGAAACGGTCCGCGACCCGCAACAACAGGTCCTTTCCGTCGCTGTCGGGTGTTGCGATGTCTTCAAGGGCGCGGCCCTCAAGATCCGCATTTACCCGCATTTCGGTTCCTTCAAAACGGGCGGCCTGAACAGCACGCCCTTGGGAGACGCGCGCCGCAACAGTGGCGGAATCTTCGCTGGACTGGGGTAAATCAAGATCGGACAAGGCGACGGGCGGAACTTCGATCCTAAGATCAAACCGATCCATTAACGGGCCAGAAATACGCGACATATATTCCTCGCCGCAAATTGGCACACGGGCGCAAGCGCGGTTGGCGTCCGTCAGATACCCGCATTTACAAGGGTTTGCCGCCGCCACGAGCATAAATCGACAGGGATAGCGGACATGGGCGTTGGCGCGTGCGACAACAACTTCGCCCGTTTCTATAGGCTGGCGCAGGGTTTCAAGCACCGTGCGTGGATATTCGGGGAATTCATCCATGAACAACACACCGTTATGGGCTAATGAAATTTCCCCGGGTTTCGCCCCTCTCCCTCCGCCGACGATGGCAGCCATTGATGCTGTGTGGTGTGGTTCGCGAAACGGACGTGTGCGATCAATTCCGCCGTCCGACAAAAGCCCAGCAAGGGAATGGATCATGGATGTTTCCAACGCTTCTGCAGGGCTGAGCGGAGGGAGAATGGACGACAAACGCGCGGCAAGCATGGATTTTCCCGATCCCGGTGTCCCGACCATCAGCACATGATGGCGTCCGGTGGCTGCAATTTCTAGCGCGCGCTTTGCTTTTTCTTGTCCTTTGACGTCCGCAAGATCTTTTAGGCGCGTTTGGGGGCAGACCTCTCCGGCTTGGGCGGGGGCGAGTGGGGCTTGCCCAGTAAAATGGCGTAGGGCCTCGGCCAGGGAACGCGGTGCGAAAACCGCCGCGCGATCCACCCAAGCGGCTTCGGCCCCGCACGCGTATGGGCAAAACAGGGCCTTGTTTTCCGCAGCGGCGGTCATTGCGGCGGGCAACGCGCCAACTACAGGCACCAAAGTCCCGTCCAAGGACAGTTCGCCCAATGCCACTGTTTCCGCAACTTTGTCGGTTGGTATGACGTCCAATGCGGCAAGCAACGCAAGGGCGATGGGCAAGTCGAAGTGTGATCCGATTTTGGGCAAGTCGGCCGGCGATAAGTTAATGGTGATTTTCTTGGATGGCAGTGCAATTGATAATGCGGACAACGCGGATCGCACGCGATCTCGGGCTTCTGACACTGCCTTATCCGGCAAGCCTACGATTGAAAACGCAGGCATTCCGGGCGCTGTGGCGCATTGCACTTCGACAATCCGTGCATCCACGCCTTCGAACGCGACCGTGTAGGCGCGTGCCACCATGTATTACCCTTTCCCCGTTGTTAACCGAGGTTAACGCCAAGGTGGTTACTGAATGGTAAATAGCTGAAAATGCAGATCAGTTCGGCCAAGGTCCGGTTGGCAGTGCCATTTCGAATTTAGGCATAATCGGATCATGTTCCAACCCGTCTGCTCGCCATTTCTTGAATGCGGGGTCTGACATATGCGCCGCCACATAGGCCTTTGTGACCGGGCGCGTGTCGAACCCATAGGCCGCCAAACGCGCCGCCATTGGTGCAAAAACCGCATCCGCAAGGCTATATTCACCACAGAGCCATGGGCCGTCTGACCCGGTCTGGGTGCGTGCGTTCGCCCAAATGGTTTCTAATCGGTCGAGCTCCTTTACAATATCCGGCGGTGCAACAGCCCCTACAAAAGTGTGGCGCAGATTGACCGCCCAGTTGCTACGTAATCCGCCAAAGCTTGAGTGCATTTCCGCGGCAACGGTGCGCGCGACGGCGCGCGCGGTTGGATCTTTGGGCCACATGTGTGCATCCGGAAAACGCGATGCCAGTTCTTCGGCAATCGCGAAACTGTCGGACACAACCACACCATCTGGCGTGATCATCGTCGGCAAGGTCTTGGCAGGCGGATGATCCGCGAGAAAACGCGCGACATCGGCTTCTTCTTGGGGGTGCACGATCTGAACGTTGAAGTGATCGGTCAGCCCGAACTTTTCAACCATGAGGTAGGCCGCGATGGACCAGCTGAAATACAAACGATTTCCGAGGATTAGATGATATGTCATACCCTGACGATAGGCTTTCAAACCCGGTCAGGCAAATCGCAAAATGTGCGCAGGGGCGTCACGCGATGTGATTGATCCGTGCCACGCCCATGGTCGGTTTCATCTGTATTTCGGTGATCGAGTAATTGTCGATCCGGTGTGACAGCGCGCGATAGGGTGCGATTCCGGCGGCATGGGCGACCTGCGAAAGGATCGCGCCGAAATGCGCAACGGCAATGATGTCGTGACGTGGGTTTTCCGAGATAACCTGCGCAATGTCGGCAGACACCCGCGCCTGTGCTTGATTCCAGCTTTCGCCGTTGGGCGGGGCCACATCGCCAGGGGTTTCCCAATAGGCACGGCTCAGGTCTGGCCATTTGGCGGCGACATCATCAAACACCATCCCGTCCCAATCCCCAAAATCAAATTCCCTAAGACCAGACCGATGGGGAAGGCGTGTTCGCCCCCCCTGAAGCGCAGATGCGGTGTCTACACAGCGTTTCAAATCTGACGACACGACCAATGCTGCGCGGGGCAGGGCCGCAGACAATCGTACGATTTGCGCCGCGTCGGACAAATCAGCCGGAACATCACGGTGGCCAACAAACGTCTTTTCATGGGTCGGTCCGTGACGGACCCAATAAATGACCGTCATGATAATGTCCCCTTAAGAACTTGTGGTAATCCGGCGATGACCTGCACCACCAAATCGGCCTGCGCAGCGAGCGTTTGGTTTAAACGACCCTGCGCGTTTCGAAACTGCCGCGCCAGTTTATTGTCCGGCACAATGCCTGCACCCACTTCGTTTGACACAACAACAACCGACGCAGGACAGGTCGTAAGTGCTGCACTAAGGCGCGCGACATCTTCGTCCAAGGGTCTTTCGGACAGCAAAACGTTCGACAGCCAAAGAGTCGCGCAATCCAGTAAAATCACTTCGCCTGATGTGCGACCTGCAAGGGCCTGTGCGATGTCCAATGGTGCTTCTATCGTCGTCCAATCCGCGCCGCGCTGGATTTTATGGTCCGAGATTTTTGCACGCATTTCATCATCAAACGCCTGCGCCGTTGCGACATAAACCCGAGGCTTATGTGTCTGAAAACAAAGCTGTTCGGCAAACGCAGATTTGCCAGAGGCGGCGCCACCTAAGACGAGTGTGAGGGGAGGCAAGGACAAAACAACATCTTTCTATGATCCAACGGATTTACTGACACGTAACTACAACAAGACCAAAAGCAAAGAACTGCCACGACAGACCTAGGGGGAACGACCAATGGCATTTGACGGACGTTACGATCAGAGCCTATCGCGCACGGCGATGAAAGCCGAATTGCTGGACGCGGAAACCGAACTGGCATTAGCGTATGCGTGGCGCGATCACCGAGACGAAAAAGCACTGCATCGTTTGATCACAGCCTACATGCGTTTGGCAATTTCGATGGCGAGCAAGTTCAAACGCTACGGCGCCCCGATGAATGACCTCATTCAAGAAGCGTCCCTTGGTTTGATGAAAGCGGCAGACAAATTTGACCCTGACCGCGGCGTTCGCTTTTCTACGTATGCTGTTTGGTGGATCAAGGCATCGATTCAGGATCATGTGATGCGCAATTGGTCGATGGTGCGCACCGGATCAACCTCATCCCAGAAATCCCTGTTCTTCAATATGCGCCGCGTCCAAGCGCGTCTTGAACGCGAGGCGCTGGCCCGCGGTGAAGAGCTCGACCGGCACGAAATGCGAAAGATGATCGCGACAGAGGTTGGCGTTCCTTTGCATGATGTTGAAATGATGGAAGGCCGCTTGTCGGGATCGGATTTTTCGCTGAACGCGACCCAATCTACAGAAGATGAGGGGCGTGAATGGATTGATGCGTTGGAAGATGATAGCGCACAAGCGGAAGAAACCGTTGAAAACTCGCACGATACAGACACGTTGCGCCAATGGTTGTTGACGGCGCTGACATCGCTGAATGAGCGAGAGCAGTTCATCGTGCGCGAACGCAAATTGCGCGATGATCCTCGCACATTAGAAAGCCTCGGGACGGAGTTGGGCCTATCCAAAGAACGGGTACGCCAGCTTGAAGCGGCGGCGTTTGGCAAGATGCGCAAATCGCTCGAGGGGCAAAGCCAAGAAGTCCAACATTTCCTGATGTGATCTGTGCCAGATTTGATCGGGCTCCGAAGGCCGTCCCCGCAGACTTGGGGGCGGCTTTTTCGTGTCTGGTCACGCCGCAGGCTTGGCCGTAGTCTAGCGACGTTAAAGAAGGCGGGAACATGTCTAAGAAAATTCTTTTGATCATCGGTGGCGGTATCGCGGCCTTCAAATCGCTGGACCTGATCCGCAGATTGCGTGAACGCGGCCACAGTGTGGTTCCTGTGATGACGAGAGCCGCGGCAGAGTTTGTAACGCCCTTGTCTGTGTCGGCTTTGGCAGGTGAAAAAGTGTATCAGGATTTGTTCGATCTGAACGATGAATCCGAAATGGGCCATATCGAACTAAGCCGTGCGGCGGATTTGATTGTGGTTGCCCCTGCAACGGCAGATCTGATGGCAAAGATGGCAGGCGGTCATGCGGATGATTTGGCATCTACCCTTTTGATGGCGACAGACAAAGAGGTGCTGATCGCACCGTCAATGAACGTTCGCATGTGGGAACACGCGGCGACACAACGGAATCGCAGTACCCTTGTTGAAGATGGTATTTTGATGTGCGGGCCCAATGAGGGCGATATGGCCTGTGGTGAATATGGGTTTGGCCGCATGGCCGAACCTATGGAAATAGTGGGTGCCATTGAAGCTGCACTAAAGGACGGCCCGCTCATCGGTAAGCATGTCTTGGTCACGTCGGGACCAACCCATGAACCAATTGATCCGGTCCGTTATATCGCCAATAGATCATCTGGGGCGCAGGGATCTGCAATTGCGCGCGCACTATTGGCTTTGGGCGCGCGGGTGACATTTGTGTCCGGTCCGGCAGATGCGCCCGCCCCGATGGGTGTTGATTTGGTTTCGGTGCAAACCGCGTCCGAAATGCTGGATGCTGTTAAGGCCGCGCTTCCGGTTGATGCGGCGGTGTTTGCGGCCGCCGTTGCGGATTGGCGCGTTGACGCCACTTCGGATCAAAAGATCAAAAAAACCAAGGATGGGCTCCCAAAAATCAGCTTTTCCGAAAATCCAGATATTTTGGCGACTGTGTGTGCGTCTGATCAAAAGCCTGAATTGGTTGTGGGATTTGCCGCGGAAACCCAAAATGTCATCGCCAACGCGACCGCCAAACGCAAACGAAAGGGCTGTGACTGGATCGTCGCGAACGATGTGTCCCCCGCTACCGGAATTATGGGCGGATCTGAAAACGATGTGACGCTGATCCATCGTGATGGGTCCGAAGATTGGCCGCGCATGGGTAAAGATCAAGTGGCCGAACGATTGGCAGTTAGAATAGCCAAGGCCATTACCTGATGGTCGTTTTACGCGTTGAATGGATCGATGGTGCGGATCAATCCCTTGGTCTGCCATCCTACGCCACATCTGGCGCGGCGGGTGCTGATATTCGCGCGAATTTTGAACATCGCGCGGGGGTGACGCTCGCCCCAAACATGCGGGTCCTCATTCCGACAGGCCTGCGGCTGGCAATTCCAGACGGTTACGAGGTGCAAATTCGTCCGCGATCCGGCCTTGCCTTAAAACATGGCATAACCCTTCCCAACGCACCGGGCACAATCGATAGTGATTATCGCGGTCCGTTGGGCGTGATCGTGCAAAACGCCGGAACCGAGCCGTTTGATATCACGCACGGCATGCGAATTGCGCAGATGGTGGTCGCGCCTGTTGTGCACGCTAGGTTTGTGTTGGACGAACTCGATGAAACTGATCGCGGTGCGGCTGGTTTCGGGTCCACGGGAACGACGTAGGAACATATTGATGATCTTGGTCTTAGCCATGGCAGGCGCCCTTTGGGGAATCGGGTGGTCCTTGGGCGTGCCGCGCGGTGCGCGTTTCACAATGATCGCGTTGCTCATGATTGCGGTGATCATGCTGCACATCATTCTGCCGGATGGTCATCCGCTACGGGAAAGCACTGGTTCAGAACCAGCACTGTGGATATTTATCATTTGCGTCGGATTATTGATATGGGGCTATACTTATTTGCTGTCTTGGGTGCGTCGCCGTGCCAGTGGCCCCCCGGCGTTTTCATATGAACCACCTGAAGATGCAGGGCCCTTTACGTCTACCGAGCTTGACCGTTACGCGCGCCATATCGTCCTTCGAGAGATTGGGGGCGCAGGGCAGAAGGCGCTCAAGGATGCCAAGGTTCTGGTGATTGGGGCAGGCGGTCTTGGTGCCCCGGCGCTGCAATATCTCGCGGCCGCAGGGGTTGGTACACTTGGGGTGATCGATGACGACATTGTGGAAAATGCCAATCTGCAACGGCAAGTTATCCATGCAGATGCGCGCATTGGTATGTCCAAAGTACAATCAGCTGTCGCCGCGGTCACAGAACTCAACCCGTTTATAACGGTGAAACCCTATCATCGACGTCTGAATGCAACCATCGCAGAAGATCTCATATCCGAATACGATCTTGTGCTTGATGGGACCGATAATTTTGATACCCGCTATCTGGTGAATTCAACCTGTGCAAAGGCCGGCATCCCGCTGATATCTGCCGCATTGACCCAATGGGAAGGCCAGATCAGCCTATATGACCCTAAGAATGGGACACCTTGTTATCACTGTATTTTCCCACAACGCCCCGACCCCAATTTGGTTCCGTCCTGCGCGCAAGCTGGTGTTCTTGGGCCGCTGCCCGGCGTCATCGGCGCGATGATGGCGGTTGAGGCCGTCAAGGCGATCACAGATGCTGGCGAGGGGCTGCGCGGGCGCATGTTGATCTATGATGCACTATACGCGGACACGCGCATTGTGACGATGAAACCACGTGCGGCATGCCCGGTTTGCGGTTAAATTGCGGGCCGATGTGGCCGTTCGCCTCCACGATGCTTATGTGACAGAAAAGGAGAATTTCATGACCAATCCGTTGCGTGCCCAGTGGGAGACCCCGTTTGAACTTCCCCCGTTTGATCTAATTGACGATGCCCATTTTGCCCCAGCTTTGGATGCCGCACTTCAAGACGCCCGCCGCGCGATTGACGCCATTTGTGACGGATCAATTCCAACGTTTGAAAACACGATTGAACGTTTCGCCCGCGCGGATGAACCGCTTGAAAAGGCGCTATCACCATTCTTTGCCGTCGCAGGTGCAGACAGCAATGGCACCCGCGAAGCATTGATGCGTGAATTTGCGCCGCTGCTTTCTGCCTATTCATCTGAGGTGACCGCAAATACGGAATTGTTTGGACGTATCGATGATCTTTGGAATCGGCGCGACACGCTGGATCTGACTGCGGAACAATCGCGTGTCTTAATGCTGATGCATCGCAATTTTGTCCGCTCTGGCGCGCAGCTAAAGGGGGCACAGTCGACGCGGTTGGCAGAGGTCAAACAGCGTTTGTCCATCTTGGGCACCCAATTCACACAAAATCTGCTTGCGGATGAACGCAGCTGGTTCATGCCCCTAGATGATCTTGCGGGGTTACCGGACTTTGTGAGCGCTGCGGCCAAAGCGGCGGGGGACGAAAAAGGCGTAGACGGCCCCGTTGTGACGCTCTCGCGGTCTTTAATTGTGCCATTTTTGCAGTTTTCGGACCGACGTGATCTGCGCGAAAAAGCCTACGAAGCATGGTGCGCGCGCGGCGCAAACGGTGGCGACACAGACAACCGCGCAATTGCGGCCGAAATCCTGAAGCTGCGCGAAGAACGCGCGCATCTGTTGGGCTATGAAACCTTTGCAGACTATAAATTAGAAACCGAAATGGCGGGTACGCCGGATGCCGTGCGTGATCTTTTGATGCAGGTTTGGGAACCGGCAAAGGCCAGCGCGCTGGCGGATGCAGACATCCTGCTGAACATGTTAATCGCCGATGGTCACAACGCGCCTCTTCAACCGTGGGACTGGCGCTACTACAGCGAAAAACGTCGCGCCGTTGAACATGATTTGAACGAAGCCGAGCTGAAACCCTACCTGCAATTGGATCGGATGATTGAGGCCGCATTTGCCTGCTCCAACCGCCTGTTTGGCCTTGAATTCTCTCCGATTGATGCGCCGCTTTACCATCAAGATTGTCGCGCCTGGAACGTCACACGCGACGGTGAACATATGGCCGTTTTCATCGGGGATTATTTCGCGCGCAGCTCCAAACGTTCAGGGGCTTGGTGTTCAGCGATGCGCAGCCAACAAAAGCTCGCGGGCAACATTCGCCCCCATGTTATCAACGTGTGTAATTTCGCGAAACCACCCGAAGGCAAACCAGCGCTCTTGTCTTATGATGACGCGCGCACGTTGTTTCATGAATTTGGCCATGCCCTGCACCAAATGCTCAGTGATGTTACCTATGAACTGGTCTCCGGAACCTCAGTGGCTCGTGATTTCGTTGAACTGCCCAGCCAGCTTTACGAACATTGGCTTGAAGTCCCAGACGTATTGGAAGAATTCGCAACCCACGCCGAGACAGGCGCAGCCATGCCGCGCGATTTGCTGGATCGTATGCTCGGCGCAGCGACCTATGATATGGGCTTTTCTACGGTGGAATACGTGGCCTCCGCATTGGTCGATCTGGCGTTTCACGACGGCCCGGCCCCCGCTGACCCGATGCAAAAACAAACGCAGGTTCTGGACGAGATTGGCATGCCAGCGGCGATCCGAATGCGCCACGCCACGCCGCATTTCGCGCATGTTTTCGCGGGGGACGGATATTCAAGCGGCTATTACAGTTACATGTGGTCCGAAGTCATGGACGCGGATGCCTTCCAAGCGTTTGAAGAAAACGGAGGTCCGTTTGATCCAAGCATGGCACAAAAACTGGAAACCCATATTTTGTCTGCCGGTGGTTCGCAAGACGCGGCCGCGCTTTACATCAAATTTCGCGGATCAATGCCCGACGCGACGGCCTTGCTCAAAGGACGAGGGTTGTCCGCCTAACCATATCTTCTTTGGTTTCAAAATACTCATGCAGGCCACTTCACGGGCACGGGCGCACGGATCGGGGCGCAACTTTGGCCGCAGGACCCATCAAAACAGGGCCGCGCAAGCGGCGCCTTTGTCTAATCTAGTCGCGCAACTCGTCCGCACCGACACCGAACAATGCTGATTTCTGCGCCCATCCACGATAGCCACCGGCGCGCAGACGGCACCAGTTCTCGTCGCATTTTCCAAGGTCGGCAATAACGCCGAGTTCCAGCATCACGACCTCGACCCCGTTTGGTGCTGGCTGGTTTCGCAGGACAAGCAGGTCTTCGTCAATGATGACCGTGCGATTGCCCGACAAGAGCGAATAGTGCACCCATCCTCCCATGCCTTCGCGGTCCACCACACGCCGCCAGTGGCCATATTCGCCGACGACGCGCAGGGGCATATCCCGGCGTTGAAAGACCCAATCGATCCGGTGGGACAAAGACGGGCCGCGTCGCACGTTGGCTTCGTTCGCCTTTAGGGACACATATCGCGGCATAGGTAGGTTTGTCACAGGCCCACGGTCGCCTTGAACAGCTGTGATGGGTGTCACCACGGTTTCGGAAACTGTTTGTGCAATCGCGCCGCCACCACAGATGAATGCAACGGCAAGGCCGATCAGCACGGTTTTGACGCGTCTGGTTTTCATAACTACTGCCCTCGGTTGGTCCTGAATTTTGCGGGTGGTTCTTGTGCCACCGGACCTTTGCAGGCAATTTGCATGCAACGTCCCATCGGGGCAAGCGAGGGGAAGCAAAACATGCCAAGCAAACGCCTAAGTGTTACCGTCACGCGACGGTTGCCCGATGCGGTTGAAACGCGGATGCGTGAATTGTTCAACGTGACCTTGCGCCAAGATGACACCCCAATGAGCGACGCGGAACTTGTTTCGGCGATGCAAACTTGTGATGTGCTTGTACCGACGGTCACAGACAATATCACAGCCGGTGTGATTGGGCGGGCTGGCCCTGACCTGAAATTGATCGCCAATTATGGGGCAGGTGTGGATCACATCGATGTTCAGACCGCGCGCCAACGCGGCATTCTTGTGTCCAACACACCAGGCGTTGTGACAGAAGACACCGCTGATATGACAATGGCGCTGATTTTGGCGCTGACCCGTCGCATTCCCGAAGGTTTGGCTGTGATGCAATCTGGGTCTTGGGACGGATGGGCGCCAACGGCGCTGTTGGGTGGGCGCATTGCGGGCCGGCGGTTGGGCATTTTGGGGATGGGGCGGATCGGCCAGGCTGTTGCGAAGCGTGGTCGCGCCTTTGGCATGCAAATACACTACAATAATCGCCGCCGCCTGCGCCCCGAAGTCGAAGACGCATTGGATGCGACATGGTGGGAAAGCCTTGATCAGATGGTCGCGCGCATGGACATCATTTCGATTAACTGTCCGCACACGCCCGCCACGTTTCATTTAATGAATGCGCGGCGTTTGAAATTGATGAAATCCGACGCAGTGATTGTGAACACCGCCCGCGGTGAAGTGATAGACGAAAATGCGCTGACCCGCATGTTGCGCGCGGGCGAAATTGCGGGTGCGGGCCTTGATGTTTACGAACACGGCACCGATCTGAACCCGCGTTTGAGAGAGTTGAAGAACGTTGTTCTGCTGCCCCACATGGGGTCTGCAACGGTCGAAGGTCGGGTCGAGATGGGCGAAAAGGTCTTGTTGAACATCAAGACCTTTGACGACGGCCATCGTCCGCCGGACCTAATCGTTCCTGCGATGCTTTGACGATCTGCGGACTTACCCAATTGGCCAAACCGCCGGGACGACTGATTTATGGTTTGGGTCTGTGACAGCGGCGACGTAATGGCGCATATGATGGTTGAGCAATCCGAAGCTGCGTGATTTGCCCAACTTCACCGACTTTCCTGCATGGCGAAACCGATCTGATGGCAGGCTGCCAACTGGATCATCGCCACGCCAAAGGCAAAGGCAATTGCGGTTGTTGTTAACTGGATTGCCCCCCGCATACAGCCGCGGGGCTGCGAAACCGATTGCTGGAACGCCCCAAATCAGGGATAGGACTTGGGCGGCCGCGGCCCCTAACGAATGGCCGATGATGTATTTTGGCGGTGTCGATTTGAACGTATCATGAATGTGCATTGCATGGGCCAAAAACCCCTGATGCCAAATGCGCCCATGTTCCTGTCCGGTGGCGCCATTCTTTACTTTGTATTTTTTGCCACCGACATTTAGCAGGCGTACATTGTAGCGCAAATAATCCCACGCTGAATTACTGCCAGGGATCAGCATCAACCCGCTGCTGAGCAAATAGGCCTGCACATCACGATCATCCAGTGATTTGACGATATGAGGTTTGATCTGGGAATTCGTATTTGCTGAATAACTTGCGCCGGCCAAATTTGCGGCCTGCGGCACCGTATACGCGAGGCCTGATCCCCGCCGGCTGCTTGTTCCAGAAAGTGATGGCATCGCGTGGCCTCCTGATAAATGTAGTTAAACTACACCTAAGGTGACCTAACGGAAGTCAAGCTGCCAGTCCGGAAAACCGGACCAGCATTTTTTCATTCAAATGGTCCTATTGGGGGACGCCCATCGTAGAAAATCTCAAAAAATCATTTTCAGCCCGCGCGCCAACAGGGCGGGGTGTGTAGCTTTCTGCAGGTTCGAAACCAGAATATAAAGTGTCTGCGCTGTCTAAGCGCGACGTGATTTCTGGTGGCGTACATGCCCCAAGGATCATCGCAGCGCCAAGCGCTGCCAAACTCATACGTGTCATTACTGCTCTCCTCACGGGGCCGCTTAAATACGGCTCTCTCGCGTTACTCTGACAGCAACATAGGCGCGATTTTGCCGATCGCCTAGGGGAAAGCACAGGGGTTCAAAACTCTGTCGTAAAATTGCCGCACACGTCAACCTTTTGTTAATAATTGAATTTCCCCAAAGGGTTGAGGGCATTTTGCCTAGGCATGTTTCCCTATTTGACGCTTTGTGCATTTTGCTTGGGCCCAAGCCTCCGGCGGGAGTTTGAAGAAAGCAAAGACAAACAGGACTGTCTAAGGTCGGTTTTGGGTCGCATCGCGTCGGGTCAGATTGGAGAGCGCAGGGCGATTGAGGCAAAGTAAAGCCGTAGCGGGCAAAGGAATCGTCGTCATGAAAACGAACGTTAAAGCATTGGTCATTGGCGGTGGTGCCGTGGGAACGTCAATCGCCTATCATCTCGCCAAAGCGGGCTGGGATGATGTCATGTTGCTGGAGCGTGATGAATTGACGAGCGGATCAACATGGCATGCGGCGGGGCTTTTGCCGCTGTTCAACATGTCGTTCGCGACGACCCACATTCATAAATATTCCGTCGATTTTTATAAGCAGCTTGAAGCCGAAACAGGCCTGAACGCGGGATTTGCTGTCGTCGGAAACCTGCGTATGGCGCAGACCAAAGAGCGCATGGATGAATATATGCTTTATGCCGCGACGGCGGAAACCTGTGATGTTCCGGTCGAATGGCTGACCCCAGATGAAATCAAGGCCCGTTGGCCATTGATCAACACTCAAGACCTAGAAGGCGCGATCTATCATGCCGAGGATGGTTACATTAACCCGGCCGATGTGACGATGGCGATGGCCAAGGGCGCGCGCGGGCGCGGTGTGATGATCGAACGTAAATGGCAGGCGGATGCGTTCCATTGGACGGGCGACGCATGGGATGTTACCTGCACCAAGATGGTGGAAAAGGGCGGGAACCTTGTGCCGTCTGACGAACAGGTCGTCATTACGGCTGAACATGTGGTCACCGCGTCAGGAAACCATGCACAGCGTACCGCTAAAATGCTGGGTATCAAAATGCCGGCAATTCCGGTTGAACACCAATTTATCGTGATGGATCAAGATCCTGAATTGGTGGAATATCGCAAGACCAACGGGGAACACCCTGTTGTGCGTGATGCCGATGCACAGTCCTACGTCCGTGAAGAACGCGGTGGTTGGATTCTAGGAGTATACGAAAAGAACGCGCCCGCCGTGTTTGAACATGGCGTTCCGGACAGTTTCCGGGCCGATCTGTTTCAGCTTGATTTGGAACGTATCGAAGATCAGTACATGGCGATGATCCACCGTGTGCCGTCCTGCGAAGACAGCGGTCTCAAGGACGATTTCAACGGCCCCATTTGTTACACACCGGACGGCAACCCTCTTGTTGGGCCTGCACCGGGGCTTCGAAATATGTGGCTGGCCGAAGGGTTCAGTTTCGGGATCACGGCTGCGGGTGGTACGGGCTACTATCTTGCGCAGATGATGGTTGATGGAGAAGCCGAAATCGACATGGCGTCCCTTGACCCCAAGCGCTACGGCGATTGGATGACGACGGAATTCGCAGCCCGCAAGAATGAAGAATGTTATGATCACGTCTATATTTTGCACCATCCAGACGAAGAACGCCCGGCCTGCCGCCCTCTGCGCACATCGCCTGCCTATGATCGTCAAGCCGCCCGTGGTGCGCAATTTGGATTCGTGAACGGCTGGGAACGCCCGAATTATTTTGGTCCGTTGAACGCACCCGACAATTTTGACCATGATAGCCGAAGCTTCCGCCGTGGCGCATGGTGGCAACATGCGGTCGATGAGGCAAAGGCGATCCGCGAAGGGGTCGGGTTGATCGATGCAACAGCGTTTACCAAGCATATTGTCAAAGGGGCGGGCGCCGCAGCGTTTCTGGATTGGTTCACGACCAACAAGCTTCCTAAAGTGGGGCGGATTAATTTGACTTATGCGCTGACAGCACACGGTACGACGCGTACAGAATACACAATTGTCCGCCTGAAAGAGGATGAATTCTACCTCGTTTCGGCAGGTGCCTGGACGGATTATGATGCCGATTACCTGCGCAAAGCCATCGAGGACAAAGAACCGGAATTCGGACGGATCGAATGCCAGAATGTCACGACACAGTGGGGTGTGTTCGCTATCGCGGGGCCAAAATCCCGCGATGTTCTGAACGCCGTGATCAATGACCCTGAACCGGCCACGGCGCTGACAAACAAACGTTTTCCATGGTTGTCTGCAAAACAGATCGAACTGGGCATGTGCCCCGTTAATGCGATCCGCGTTGCTTATACCGGTGAGCTGGGTTGGGAATTGCATCACCCGATGGAAATGCAGAACTATTTGTTTGATCTCCTTGAAAAGGCGGGCGAACCATATGGCATGAAGCTGGTTGGCGCGCGGGCACAAAACTGGCTGCGGCAGGAAAAATCCTATCGTGCATTCGGAACTGAACTGGGCCGCGATGCCACCCCGCTTGAGGCGGATTTGCCTCGCTTTGTCGATTTGTCCAAAGACTTTCATGGCAAGGCCGCAATGGAAAAAATCGGCATCCGTTCCAAATGTGTGACCCTGCTTATTGACGGGCCATCGGATGCGGACCCTTGGGGGCGCGAGGCGATAATCCATGATGGTCAAAAGGTCGGGCGTTTGACGTCGGGCGGCTATTCCGTTGCCTTTGGAAAATCCATTGGCATGGGTTATGTTCCGCCACACTTGGCGCAGGTTGGAACCAAAGTTAAGGTGCGTATGTTCCGCCAATTGTGGGAGGCCGAAGTTGTTCAGGATAGCCCGTATGACCCAACCAATGAGACCATTCGCAAAAATACTGACGGCGCTTAGCGCTAGCGCCGCGTTCTTGTTCGCCACACCCGTGGCATCAATGGGTTTCCAAAGCCCAAGTGGGAACATTGTGTGTTTTTTAGATGTGTATTCGGACACGCCGGTGTCGGACATGCCCCTGATTTGTCTGATCTTTGATGCGGACTGGTCACTGCCGGATGACTACGGTGACAGCGATCCGACCTGCGATGTCGATGTGACGCGGACGCTTATTTTGGGGCGCGAAGGGCGACCAGACGAACGTTGGACCTGCCATGGTGATGTGTTTTGGCCCCAACCTTTGGGCACCATCAGCTATGGGTCCGAATGGTCATTGTTCAATTACAGCTGCGCTATGGCGGAACGCGGCGTGACCTGCACAAACGGCGAAAAGACATTTTTCGTCAGCCGCGCCACACGGTCGTTTTTCTAGGCCCGCCCAAACGCCACGTCTATGCGAAATTTGAGCCGATCGAACGCGTTTCGGCGGTGTTCGTGTTCGGCGATTCCTCGTTTGGTAATGGACACCCAATCGATCAACAGGCGACCGCGGATCGAAACATCCAAAATCTCTTTCTTTATGGGGTGTTTGTAGCCCTTAAAGAACATCTCACGGTGCAATTTTGTGATACCCGCGCTGTCCAGATCTTCGCGCGGGGTTCGGCGGTGAATATCCACCTTTAGGAAATCTACGATGTCATAGACGGCCATTTTGCGACGTGCTTCGGTAAAGTCGAACCCATAGGTCGCGCCGGGGCCCAGCATCAGGTTTTCACTGTGAAAATCGCCGTGGCTGCTGGTATGGCTGTCCTTGGTCTTGTTTATTTTGCGGACCTGGGATTTCAGCTTGTCGCGCAACACGGCTACATCGGATGGATCCGCCTGCATTTCGCCGCGTTCAACGATTTCGTCAATTTCAAGGGGCATCCAGTTGCCCCAATATTCTTTGCGTTTGATGGGACGGTATTCATGCAAGGCATGCAACCACAACCCAGCACGACGAAACACCTGTTTGCGGGTTTGTTCATTGTCTACAGACTGCAGGCGTTGGCCGGCGGTCAAAAAATCCAAATATTCCGTGACGCAAAACTGACCTGATGGTGACAGGTAAACAGGTGTGACCAAATCCAGTTTGTCATAGGTCGAAAAATGGTCCCGCAGGGCTTCGAGTTCGCGAAATTCTTTGGTCAGGCGGCCGTCTGGGTCCGCGTCGTAATCGAGTTTAAGGGCAAAGACATCGGCACCTAAGACCACCTGCCAAACCTGCCGAGTTGTCGGAAAATCTGCACTGCAATAGATCATCCGATGTTCGGGCATGCCTTTGAATTCACGTACTTGTGCGAATTCGCGGATCATCGCGTTGACGCGCGGATCGATCATTTCCGGTGTGATGTTCATGGCTGCACTTTCGCCCGAAGCCAGCCCCGCGTCAAACCAAGATACCTATCCAAAAGGACAGCCTGTTTTGTCCGGTATTGCCCCATTTACGCCGTCTTCACGCCCCCATGCTAGGCGACAAGGCGTCCAACCGATCCAAGATTTCGGAGAGCAGAGATGAGATTTCAACCAGAATTGCAGGCCTTGGCCCCGTGGGTTGCGGCATTTGGCATCACGCCGGAAACCCGTTTGGAAACGCCGACAGGGCCATGTCGCGCATCCGATCTTGCCATCGGTGATTTGATTGAAACGCGTGATTTTGGGCCGCAACCGATCACCAATATTCGCGAAGCCTTTGCTGCGCCATCAGAACGGTCCCATTTTCCGGTTTGTATCACCAAAGGAGCGTTAGGATTTGGACTGCCCCATGCAGATTTGAACGTCGGGCCGCAGCACCGTGTTCTGTTTGAACATATCCGCGTGCCCCTAATGTTTGGGACAGATGCCGTTTTGGTGCGGGCAAAATCGCTGGCGGTCAGTCATCCGGGTGTTTCTGTAAAACGCGCGACGATGCCGACCAGCTACATCCAAATTTCATTGGCGGAACAAGCGGTCATTTTTGCAGAAGGCGTACCTGTTGAGTCGATCTTGCCGGATGGGGAATGCGATTTGGACTATATGACCGTTCGATCATGGGAACTGATGGCCGCAGTCGCATAGCTTTAGTCGCCTAAGCAAACCGCGACACATCTAGTTTTGCGACCATATCGGGCGCGATAGCAGGCACGCGACCAGCGACCAGATCAGCCACCAATTGTGATGCCGCGGGCGCGGTCTGAAACCCATATCCGCCTTGCCCTGCCATCCAGACAAATGATCGATCTGCCACGTCAGGCCCCAGTGCAAGGTTGCGATCAGGTGCAAAGGTGCGCAGCCCGGCCCAGTTGGACAACATGCGCGTCACCGGTTCGCTTACGTGCGCTTCGTAACGCGCAAGCCCTTCGGCCAGAACCATATCATCCGCCCAGGCATCCATTGGCGCCATCACATCTTCGTCGGCGGGCGACACAATCAGCGCACCTGCGTCTGCTTTTGCGTACCAGTTTTCACCGGGTCCAAACATCATTGGCCAGCCGGATACATCATGGCCGCCCGGTGCTGGTATGCGTGCCATGGACCGCCGCAACGGCGTTACGTTCAACGGGGCAACGCCCGCCATCGCAGCGATCACATCAACCCATGCGCCAGCCGCATTCACGATCGTGCGCGCCTGCATGACATCGCCCCCCGCGGTGACATCCCAGCCGGTCTTGGTGCGGTCAATCTGCGTGACCTGTGCGTTTGTGCGTACGGAACCGCCGTTGTTGCGCACGTCTCGGGCGAAATTTTGAACCAGTCGTTCGGTGTCCAAATCCCACGCTTCGGCGTGATACCCGACACGGGTGACGCTTTCGTTCAAAATGGGAACCATCGCGCGGGCTTCGGCCGGTGTAACTTCGTCCATGCGCATGGATTGAAGATCGGCATAAAATTCCGCTGTGTTATCTTCCGTCCCCACAAGCATCAGTCCGCGCGGCGAAACTACACCGCCGTTTGCATTGAAATGATAGTCACGGCTGGCTTCGTTCAATGCGATGGTCGATGCAAGACCATAGCTTTCTTCAAACATGGCGGCGGATCGGCCTGATGCATGATAGGCCAGCGCGCTTTCGCGTTCTAATACGACAACCTGACCAAATTCGGACAAACGTGCAGCCACGGACGTGCCCGCGATGCCTCCTCCGATGACCAGAAAGTCGATCATCCCTTGCGCAAAGATCGTAAGAATAACCCAATCCCGCCCACAAGAAGGATCAGAATGACCAGAAGATCAAAGGCGCTCATTCGGATCAGCGTAAAATTGATGCTCGCGATTACGCCAACAACCAGCGCAATCACCGACCCGCAGGCCAACAGCCACCCGAACCAATTGCGCGCGTTGTAAAAGATCATGCCAACGCCAAAGGCGAACGGGACAAGCACCATACCAGTGGTCACCGGAAAGCCACCCACCGCAAACATCTGGCTTCCCATACCAAATTGCGGACGCACGATAATGCCGCGAAGCAAAAGATAGCCACCGGCGATCATCATGATCAACCCTAAGAAAAAGGCACCTTCGCCCCCATTATTTCCGCCTGCACCGCGATATGGCATTTTCTGCTCTCCGTTTGTTTCGCGTACTTTAGGGGACCCCACGGGCTGAGGGAAGAGATTTGGAAGACCTGACAAGTGGGCGTTGCCGATACCTCTGGCCGACCCCATATCAGATAGAGGCCAACAGGAGGGCAAATGCGACACCGCGCAACGACAGCAACCGAAATTGCGATGTTGGCGTATTGGTCCTTGGCCAGTGCGCTTGCACTTGGGTTGATCTCGATTGATCCAGCGCTGATGTATTCGGATTATGAAAACCCGCTTATTGTGGCGTGGAACTGGTCGTTTTTTCCAATTGATATTGCTTTTGCATTGACGGGATTGGGAGCGCGTTTTGGGGCCGTGTCGTCCAGTTCACGTATCAAGCTTGAAATAACGGCAGCTGTTTTGATGATGTGCGCTGGCGTCATGGCCATTTCGTTCTGGGCCATTACCGGTGATTTCGATTCCGTCTGGTGGATCATGAACATCTGGTTGATTGCGCTGGGCTTGGCCAATCTATTGGCGAGCCATCCAAACTCCAAACCCGCGAATTAACATGCAAAAAGGGCCCGCCAATTTTGGCAGGCCCTGTTGTGGATTTTGAAATCCGCTTACTGCGGCACTTCGGCAGTCAGACCTTCGACGTAGAAGTTCATGCCAGCAAGACCATCTTCGCTGTAGTCAGACGCAGTTTCGCCTTCTGCCAACCAAACAGACCCGTCCTGTTTGTTAATCGGGCCTGTGAACGCGTGGTATTCGCCCGATGCCAACCGTGCGACCATGTCTTCGGCAGATGCTTTTACGTCCGCTGGAATCGCGTCAGTGATGTCACCGATTGCGACCATGCCAGCACCAATACCATCCCATGTAGACGTGCTTTCCCATGTGCCGTCCATGACAGCCTTGGTGCGTGCGATGTAGTAGGGCGCCCAGTCGTCAATAATGGATGACACGCGCGGCAGCGGTGCAAATTCAGACATGTCAGATGCCTGACCAAAGGTGTAAATCGTTGCGCCAGCGTCGTTTGCTGCCGCCGCCGCAGCTTGCGGTGCGGTAGAATCGGTGTGCTGCAAAATCACGTCCGCACCCTGTTCGATCAGCACGTTGGCGGCTTCTGCTTCTTTGGCTGGGTCAAACCACGTATAGGCCCAGATGATTTTGAACTCGACGTCTGGGTTGACCTCTTTGGCATGGATATAGGCCGAATTGATGCCGCGAATGACCTCGGGGATCGGGAAGGACGCAATGTAGCCGATTACATTGCTTTCAGTGATCTGACCCGCGATGTGCCCCTGAACGGCGCGACCTTCGTAGAAACGAGCGGAGTAAACAGACACGTTGTCTGCCTGCTTATATCCAGTCGCATGTTCAAACATTACATCAGGGAACTGGGCTGCAACGTTGATCGTTGGGTCCATGTAGCCAAAGGACGTTGTGAAAATAAGATCCGCACCTTCCAGCGCCATCTGTGTCATCACACGTTCTGAATCTGGGCCTTCTGGAACGCTTTCAACGAAGACAGTTTCAACCGCATCGCCAAACGCTTCTTCAACGGCCAAGCGGCCTTTGTCGTGCTCGTATGTCCAGCCACCATCGCCAATTGGTCCGACATAAACAAAGCCAACCTTCAATGGTTCGTGGCCGTCCGCAATCGCGGTGCCACCCAACATGGCTGTGGCCGCTGCGCTGGCCAAAAGTGTTCTTCTTAACATGTGTAATCCCCCTGTGGATTTCTTCGGTTATTTAAGTGCGCCTCTAACGTGAGGCATGGAACGTCTTGCCAAGTGAGCCTGGCGCACCGCCGCTGGACATAATGACCAGAACGAGGATGGTGGCAATATAGGGCGACAT
>CAYOSK010000021.1:0-26968 GCA_964406585.1 uncultured Octadecabacter sp.
CCCATGTGGCCTATCTGAAAGGCAGCGACTTTGTCGAACAGGCGGGGCCGTTTGGCGCGGGCGCCCCTGCACCGCGGTTCGTGTTTCCCGATTGTGCAATTCATTTTGCCAAGGTTGTCGGGTCCAACCATCTAAAGGTGACATTTGGCGACGGGACCGGCACACGGATTGATTCTATTTGTTTTGGTGCGATGGATGGGCCACTTGGGCCGATGCTGCAAAACCACGGGGGTGCGCGGTTCCATCTGGCGGGACGGCTGGAAATCAACACATGGCAGGGCCGCCAAAGCGCACAGTTGCGCTTAGAAGACGCAGCGCCCGCCGCCTAAAAATTTCCGTTCGATTTTGCCAAGAATCTGCTTGCGCCCTGAGCCGCGTTTCCCTAAATACGCCTCACCAAGCGCGGTCCCTTCGTCTATCGGTTAGGACGCCAGGTTTTCAACCTGGAAAGAGGGGTTCGATTCCCCTAGGGACTGCCACGGTATTTTCCATGAAATCACAGTTGTTTCGCAGCCAGCACATCGTCAATGGCAGCTATGGTTTGCGCGCTTGCACCGGCGTGTTCGTCCAAGAAGGCATCGATCTTATCTGTCAGCGGGTCCATGGGGGCGATCAGATAGTCAGCCAATTCATCCATATCCTCGACCGATATCGCGATCCCTGCTGCTTGTGCTTCTGCGAACGGGTATTCGATCGGCCATGTATAGGGCCCGGTCACAACGGGGCGGCGCAAGGCAAGTGGTTCGATAATGTTATGCGCCCCACGGGGTGTAAAACCACCGCCGACGATCACACAATCGGACAGAGCCAGATAAAAGTACATCTCACCTAGACTATCACCCACTACGACACAGGTGTCAGTGCCCAAACTTGCATCGCGAAGACATAGATCGGGCGTGAAGACATCGCTCCGTCGCAGGTAGGTCAATCCGGCATTTGCACACTTTTCGGCCACGGCATCGAACCGTTCCGGTGCGCGAGGGACATAGATGAAAAGAGGAGGCCGCGTGTTATTGGCCAAAGCCGAATCGCGAAGGCGCTTGATCAAAGCGACAAACAAATCCTCTTCGCCTTCAACGCCGCTCGCTATTGCGAACACGGCGCGCTGGTCAGACCACATTTTGCGAACACCTTTAGCGGCATCTAGATGGTCCTGCGGTATGGGTTGATCAAACCGCAATTCGCCGGTCACGCGGCTGGGGCCAACCCCGACACTGGTAAATCGATCCGCCTGCAATTGGGATTTAACAAAGACCCCCGACAAACCACGCATGAACCGCTGTCTGATCCTTAGGCCGCGACTGTCACGGATCAACGGCAATGACCCGTATTGGCCGTTGCACATAAACAATGGCACGCCCGCACGTCGCGCAGAGGCAATCATCATTGGCCACACCTCAACCTCTAGGGTGAGGCCAATGCGCGGCGTGCAGGCCCGAAAAAAACGCCCGTAGGTCCACGCCATATCGAACGGCACCCAGACAACGGCCACGCGCCCAGCTGTGATGTCTTCTGCGAACACGCGTTTGGCCTCGCGTCTTCCGGCCGGGGTGAAATTGGTAATGACCACACGATCGCCACGCGCAACAAGCATTTGGATGAGCGCATTAGCAGACCGGATTTCCCCAAGACTGACCCCATGGATCCAGATCGCGTCTTTCGGCAAGGGTTGCCGATAAAATCCGAACCGTTCACGCAAATCTGCCCAATAAAGTGCATCACGCCGCCCCCGCCGCCACAAATAGACGATGACGAATGGCAAAAGCAGCGACCAAAGTAGGCGGTAAGCCAGCATAAACAAAATCAAAATCATGCGCGTCCTTTGGTGTTCCAGCATGCGAAACGCTGTGCGTGCGATCGTCCCAGCGGTCTAACACGGGACAACGGTACAGCGCCAACCCAAGCTGCGAACCCTTTAAACCCGTTGAATCAACGCGCCGCGACGCCCGATTTTCAAGAATATTCGAGACGGCCTTGATAACAAGGACTAGGCGTCAGCCGCACGATGATTAAGATAGGGGCATGACAAAACCCACATATTACGCACCGCTCGGCGGCCACCCGCCTCAAACGCAGCTTTTGACAGATCGGGCCGTGTTCACCGAAAGCTACGCGGTGATCCCAAAAGGCACGATGCGCGACATCGTAACAAGCAACCTACCCTTCTGGGAAAAGACACGTGCATGGATATTGGCCCGCCCATTGTCGGGTTTTGCCGAAACTTTCAGCCAGTATATCGTTGAGGTCAGCCCGGGCGGTGGGTCCACCCACCCTGACACGGATCCCGACGCGCAGGCCGTGTTGTTCGTTGTTGACGGCGCCGCAACCCTAACGATTGGGGACCAAGCCCATGACTTGGTGGAGGGGTCCTATGCCTACATCCCCGTAAACACCGATTGGACGTTCAAAAATAATACCGACGCGCCGTGCCGGTTTCACTGGATCAGAAAAGCCTATGAATGGGTGGATGGCATTGACGCTCCGCCGCCTTTGGTGACGTCTGATGCGGCGACGGCCCCCTCAGTAATGCCGGACACGGATGGCGCTTGGGCTACGACCCGTTTTGTCGACCCGATGGATATGCGTCACGATATGGCCGTTACCATCGTAACATTCCAACCCGGCGGTGTGATTCCGTTTTTGGAAACCCACGTCATGGAACACGGATTATATGTGCTGCAAGGCAAGGCGGCATATCGGCTGAATTCAGATTGGGTTGAAGTAGAAGCAGGCGATTTCATGTGGCTGCGAGCGTTTTGCCCACAGGCGTGTTACGCGGGCGGCCCTGGCCCGTTTCGATACCTTTTGTACAAAGATGTGAACCGGCACCCCGGGCTATAGCGCACGCCAAGCCTGCTATATCTAGGTCACGATGTCCCAACGCGCCTACGGCGGTGGCAACACTATGCCACCCAGTTCGACCGTCAATGCATCCGCCTGCGCCCTGACCAACTGGCCCAGTTCACGAACACGATCATCTGATATCCGCGCAACGGGTCCGGAAATCGAAAGCCCGGCGACGGCATCGCCATAAACATCAAAGACGGGCGCAGCGATGCAACGCATTCCAATGTTCTTTTCCTCTGCATCAAACGAAAACCTGCGCTGACGTGTCAGATCCAAATCTCGGATCAGCGCATCTTCTGTGGTCAGCGTATGTTCGGTAAATGCTTCGGGCGCGCGCGCAGTCAACATGTCTTTGACGCGCCCCAAAGGCCATTGCGCCAGCAGCGCTTTGCCGATCCCGGACGCATGCATCGGCGACAAAGTACCGGGCGGAAAAAACGCGCGGATCGCATGGTGGGTTTCCGCCTGACTGATGAACAGCACATCCGCATCCTTGGCCACACCAAGATTTGCGGTTTCACCACTAGATTCCATCAAATTTCGCAAATGCGGGCGGGCGCGTTCAACCAAAGACGTGCGACGCAAAAATTTCGCACCCGTTAGAAACGCACCGGCCCCAACGGCCCAAGTCTGACGCGCTTCGTCAAATATAGTGAACCCATGGGCCTGAAATGTCGTCAAAACCCGATAAACCGTGGCCGGCGACTGACCCAGATCAGTGGCTAGGACGCTGAGCGTGGCTTCTTCCAAATCCCCCAAGCGCGCCAATACTTCAAGCGCGCGGTCGAGCGATTTGATTGTGTTCTGCTCCGTCTTATCGGCCCACGCCTTTGGCCGGCCGCGGGCGCGTCGAAGCGGTACGTCATCTGATTGTTTCATCTTTAATCTCAAATTTGAAAATCAATTTTAATATATGAAAAAATACAACTACCTGACAAGTATGAAAAAAATTCAAATTTATATCGCTCGAATCCTCAATTCGAAAAAATTGCGCCTGCGAAGGGCGCATCTTACACAAGGCCAACCTTAGGGAGGACACAGCATGAGTTTTCAAAATCCGGTCTTTATTCCCGGCCCGACAAACATTCCTGAAGCCGTTCGCAAAGCCTGCGACATGCCGACGATGGACCACCGCTCACCTCAGTTTGGTGATATTTTGCACCCCGCCCGCGCAAACGTACAAAAAATTCTCAAATCCAAAGACGCCGAAATCTTCATTTTTCCCTCAACGGGAACAGGCGGTTGGGAAACCGCGATCAGCAATACGTTATGCGCAGGGGACAAGGTGCTGGCCGCGTGCAATGGCGTGTTTAGTCACAAGTGGATCGATATGTGCACGCGGCACGGTTTGGACATGACAGTCGTTGACGTAAATTGGGGCGATGCCATCCCCGCGGATCGCTACGAAGACATTTTGCGCGCTGACACAAATCACGACATCAAAGCGGTTTTGGCGACCCACAATGAAACCGCGACAGGCGTGAAATCGGATATCGCCGCAGTGCGCCGCGCGATGGATGCAGCAGGCCACCCAGCCTTTTTGTTTGTCGATGGTGTCTCATCCATCGGGTCAATGGATTTTCAATTTGACGACTGGGGTGTGGATATCGCCGTCGCCGGGTCACAAAAAGGGTTCATGTTGCCCGCAGGTCTGGCGATCTTGGGCTTTTCCCCCAAAGCAATGGCAGCCATTGCAACGGCGACGTTACCACGCACATTTTTCGACATACGCGACATGTCCAAGGGATATGACGCAAACGCCTACCCTTACACGCCTGCGGTCGGGCTAATGAACGGCTTGAAATTCTCAACAGACGCGTTGTTGTCTGAAGGTTTGGACAATGTGTTTGACCGTCACAGGCGCATCGCCACGGGCGTGCGCGCCGCGATCGGTGCATGGGGGCTGGACCTGTGCGCGACGTCGCCCGATGTCTATTCCGATACGGTCAGCGCGATCAAAACACCCGAAGGGTTCAACGCGACAGATGTGGTGGAACTGGCCGCGCGCAAATACGGTGTCGCCTTTGGCGCGGGGCTCGGGGATGTGGCTGGCAAAGTGTTTCGTATAGGGCACCTTGGGTCGCTTACGGATGTGATGGCGCTTAGCGGGCTTGCGACGGCTGAAATGTGTATGGCTGACCTCGGGTTACCGGTTCAATTGGGGTCGGGCGTAGCGGCCGCCCAAGACGTTTACCGCAATACGGTTCCCCCAATTGCACTTGCCGCGCAATAGGGCGGACCATCATGAAAGACATGACCGAAATGTACATTCCAACCTTTCAGGATATGCTGGATGCCCACGAACGGATTGCGCCGCACATCCATCGCACACCGGTTCTGACGTCATCTTATTTCAATGAACTTATCGGCGCACAGTTGTTCTTTAAATGCGAGAATTTCCAGAAAGCTGGCGCATTCAAGGTGCGCGGTGCATCGAATGCCGTGTTTGGTCTGTCTCATGAACACGCCCAAAACGGAGTGTGCACCCATTCATCCGGCAACCACGCTTTGTCGTTGTCATACGCTGCGGGCCGTCGTGGAATACCCTGCAATGTGGTAATGCCCCGCACAGCGCCCGACGCAAAAAAGGCCGCAGTACGCGGCTATGGTGGCATTATTACAGAATGCGAACCGTCTACTACGTCCCGCGAAGAGGTCTTCGCGCAGGTGCAGGCCCAAACAGGCGGGGATTTCGTCCATCCTTACAATGACCCAAGGGTCATTGCCGGCCAAGGCACCTGTAGCCGTGAATTTCTGGAACAAACCGACGGGTTGGACATGATGATCGCTCCAATCGGAGGCGGCGGCATGATTTCTGGCACCTGCCTAACGTTGTCCCACCTCGCCCCTGAGGTGCAGATCATCGCGTCCGAACCGGAGAATGCTGATGATGCTTATCGTTCATTCAAAGCAGGCCACATTATTGCTGACGATGCCCCGCAGACCATCGCAGACGGGCTTAAGGTTCCGCTTAAGGAACGGACATGGCATTTCGTATCCAAACACGTCACCGATATCCTAACCGCATCCGAAGAAGAAATCGTGGATGCAATGAAACTAACATGGCAACGCATGAAGCTGGTGATGGAACCCAGCTGCGCGGTTCCCTTGGCGACGATCCTAAAAAACAAAGACATGTTTGCTGGCAAACGTGTGGGCGTAATCGTGACGGGCGGGAACGTGGATTTAGACAAATTGCCTTGGATGACTGAATAGACTGGACCACCGCACTGCAAAACGGGAGAACCGCAATGAAAGACCTTAATATAATGGACCTCGAAGTCGGCTTTGACGTTCCCGCCCTGCCCGGCATGGCCGAGGCTGATATTCAGACACCCTGTCTTGTCATCGATCTTGATGCGCTGGAACGCAACATCAAGAAGATGGGCGATTTTGCGAAATCCCATGGCATGCGGCACCGTATACATGGCAAAATGCACAAATCTGTCGATGTGGCCTTGTTGCAGGAACGTCTTGGCGGGTCAGTGGGCGTCTGCTGTCAAAAAGTATCAGAAGCTGAAGTGTTCGCGCGCGGCGGCATCAAAGATGTGTTGGTATCCAACCAAGTACGCCACCCCGCAAAGATTGATCGCTTGGCCCGAATGCCAAAACTGGGGGCCCGCACAATTTGCTGCGTGGATGACATAGACAACATCGCCGATTTGTCTGCCGCCGCGCAAAAGCACGGCACCCAGATTGAATGTCTGGTAGAAATCGATGTGGGTGCTGGGCGGTGCGGTGTGCAATACGGCCAGCCTGTCGTTGAACTGGCGAAGGCAATCGATGCAGCCGATGGCCTGAAATACGCGGGCATTCAGGCCTATCAAGGCGCGATGCAGCACATGGACAGCTATACAGACCGCCAAGAAAAGACATCTGTCGCAATCGGACAGGTTGCTGAAACGCTCGCGCTGTTGAAGGCAGAAGGTTTGGACAGCGACATCGTCGGCGGTGGCGGCACGGGGTCGTATTATTTCGAAAGCGCCTCAGGCGTGTTCAACGAACTCCAATGCGGATCATATGCGTTTATGGATGCCGACTACGGACGCATTCTGGACAAGAACGGAAACCGGATCGACCAGGGCGAATGGGAAAACGCGCTGTTTATCCTGACCACCGTCATGAGCCATGCAAAGCCTGACAAGGCGATTGTGGACGCAGGACTAAAGGCACAATCCGTGGACAGCGGATTGCCAACGATCTTTGGTCGCACTGACGCTGTTGAATACGTCAAATGCAGCGATGAACACGGCGTTGTGGCTGATCCCGACGGAGTGCTGAAGGTCAATGACACGTTGAAACTGGTCCCGGGACACTGCGATCCGACCTGCAACGTCCATGATTGGTACGTGGGTGTTCGCGACGGAAAGGTTGAAACACTTTGGCCGGTGAGCGCACGCGGCAAGGCCTACTAGAAAAGGCAGGTCGTCTCAGACTGTAAATACCAAGATGCATAAACGAGCCAGCAAAGGTTTGGGACCTGATGCTGGGAAGGAAAACACATGTATATCGTTCCAGAAACCGCCATAGCTGATCTTTTGACCCGCGCAGATGCGTTTGACGCTGTCGAAAAAGTGTTTGCGGCAATGTCGGCAGGCGAAGCTTACAATTTCCCCGTGATACGCGAAGCGATCGGCCACGAAGAGGCCCTATACGGGTTCAAAGGGGGCTTTGATGGCAAAGGGATGTCGCTTGGCCTGAAGGCAGGCGGTTATTGGCCCCATAATCTGGATCGGCGCGGTTTGATCAACCACCAGTCAACTGTCTTCTTGTTCGATCCAGACACAGGGAAAGTTGCGGCGATGGTGGGCGGCAATCTTTTGACGGCTTTGCGCACGGCTGCGGCGTCCAGCGTGTCGATCAAACATCTGGCCCGTAAGGACGCAAAGGTTTTGGGAATGATCGGCGCGGGGCATCAGGCCAAATTTCAACTGCGCGCCGCACTCGAACAGCGCGACTTCGAAAAAGTCATTGGCTGGAATTACCACAAAGACATGTTGCCCGGTCTGGCAGAGGTCGCACAAGAAGCCGGGGTCCCGTTCCACGCGGTTGAGCTTGACCATATGACCCAAGCAGACGTTGTGATTTCGATCACCTCTGTCTTTGATCCGCTCTTTGGGGCATCCCATATCAGCCCCGGCACCCACGTGGCCTGCATGGGTACAGACACAATCGGTAAGCAAGAAGCGCAGGTTGATTTGCTTGTCGCTGCTACGGTGTTCACCGATGAAGTGGCACAATCAACAACTCTGGGGGAGGCGCAACACGTCGTGGGCGCTGGGCTCAAGTCGCGCGCTGACATTCACGAACTCGGAGCGGTGATCAACGGAACACACGTCGGGCGCGTATCTGATGACGAAATTACGTTGTTTGACGGGACAGGTGTGGGGCTTCAGGATCTCGCGGTGGCGGCCTCAATTGTCGAGATCGCGAAGGCCCGCGGCATCGGAACAGACATCGAGTTTTAGCGCGTGGTCTTTCGGGTTAGTGAAGGGCAGCTTTCACTTTGATATCTGCGGTGGGAAATCCCGACATCATCAAGTATGACCCGGCCAAACAAGACCAAGGCCGCTAAAATGACTGATACCGACCAAACCTCTCTTAGTCGCGCGCGCGAACGCGGTTCCCACGGACGCCAACAAGACGATGGCGTGATCGTCATTCGCACGATTGCCATGCCTGCCGACACCAATCCGGCGGGCGATATCTTTGGTGGATGGCTTATGGCCCAAATGGATTTGGCGGCAGGAAACATGGCCGGTCGCGTGTCCCAAGGGCGCAGCGCAACGGTCGCGGTCGAAGGCATGCATTTCATGCGACCCGTCAAAGTCGGGGACGAAGTGACGCTTTATGCAACCTTGGAACATATTGGCCGCACGTCCATGCGCATCCACGTCGACGTTTGGGCCCGCGCGCGGTACAGCACCCAAGCCGCCCAAGTCACGGACGCCGATTTTGTTTTCGTGGCATTGGATGACGAAGGTGCGCCGCGCGTGATCGAGGTTTGAATCGCGATACATCAAAGGGTCTGATAAGAAACCCTTATGTCTGTCGTTGTTGTCCCCCATGATCCTAGGTGGTCGGTCGCCTTTGACCGCGAAGCACGTCTTATTAAGCACGCATTGCCAAACCCGATTGCACTGCATCACATCGGCAGCACCGCTATTCCAACGATATTAGCAAAACCAATCATAGATTTATTGGGTGTCGTTGCAGACCTAGACGCGCTCGATGATCAGTCCGGGGCGATGCAAACACTCGGCTACGAGGTCATGGGTGCGTTTGGGATTGAAGGGCGGCGCTATTATCGCAAAATCAACGCGGCGGGGGTGCGGACGCATCACTTGCACGTCTACGGGGATGACTCACCCCATATTGCCCGCCATCTTGCATTTCGCGATTATCTGCGTGCCCATGATGATGTTGCGGCGCAATATTCATCGCTTAAGGCGCGCCTAACCGCCCAAAACAACGTCTCTTGGGAACACTATATGGATGGCAAAGATCCGTTCATTGCCCGCACAGAGGTTGATGCAATCCAGTGGTATAGCGCAAAGCGATCCCAACACTAGGCCGACCATCAAAACCGAGCTAGCGTGAAACCATATAGGGCACGTCGAACCAGTGTTCTTGAAGGTTGTTACCGTCACCGACACGATCAATAACCGCGAACAACCCCGGTGCATGCAACGGTGTAAGCACGCCGTGCCATGTGTTGCGGTGAATATTGATCCCTTGGCCCGGCGTGGTCAGGAAGGCCATGGGCACCGACGGCGTACCTTCGTTGTCTTTTGCGACGATGACCAGAAACGGGTGTTCGTGCATCGGGATAAAGGCCTGTGACCCCAGCGGATGCCTTTCCATCATATCCAGAGTATACGGAAAGTCGCGCGGCATTGCATTAAACAGGCTGATGGCCGCCCGCCCATCACCAAAATCGATTTTGGCGCGGTCATGAAACCGACCGCACATATCCTGATTGATCATCATGTCCGGCGCGCCCACACACTCAATCACATCGCCATAAGGTGCGAACGCCGCAGCGGTCAGCGCGTGGGGGCTGATACCTATCATTTGAAATGATCCATCAATCGCAATTCGGCGATGCGTTCGACCTGTTGGCATGCCGTTTCAAATTCAGCATTG
Organism: uncultured Octadecabacter sp.; assembly: GCA_964406585.1. Classification (GTDB taxonomy): domain Bacteria; phylum Pseudomonadota; class Alphaproteobacteria; order Rhodobacterales; family Rhodobacteraceae; genus Octadecabacter. The sequence goes on from CAYOSK010000021.1 coordinate 9,994, forward strand.
GTTTCTTGCGCATTGCGGGTTTCAAATGCTGATAGAATGCTGGCCTTCGTGTGATCACGTACAGCAATAATAAACGGAAACCCGTGCTTTTCCATGTATTCAGCGTTCAACGATTGGAACATCGCGCGTTCTTTATCCGTTAACGCGTCCAGCCCGGCCCCGGCCTGTTCTGCTGTACTTTCTGGGGTTAGTTTTTCAGCCGCGGCCAGTTTTCCTGCCAGATCGGGATGTGCATTCAACACGCCCAGTCGTTCCGCCTGAGACGCGCTTCGAAACATCCGGCACAAGGCGGAATGAATGCCCGCCGCCGAGTCATGGGTAGGCCCAAGGCCCAGCGCATAGGCGCGTTGCGCGATCCAGCCAGAGTGTTCAAAAATACCACCAAACGCGGCGACAAATTCCGGCTGGGTCATTTTACTGGGACGCGCCCAGCGATGGTGCGGATGTGTTGCCGCCCAGTGATCCGCGATGTCTTCGCGCGTGGCGAACCAGACCCCATCATGGCCATTGGCATAATCAAGGAACTGTTGCAGGGCCTGCGCCCGCCCGGGGCGCCCAATAAGCCGACAATGCAGGCCGATCGACATCATCCGCCCGCCTTCGGCATAAAGGACATCAAACGTCGCCTTAAGATAATCAAGAAACTGCGCGCCTGCGTTAAACCCTTGCGGCGTTGCGAACCGCATGTCGTTGCAATCCAACGTATAGGGCACGATCAATTGGTTGCGGTCCTCAAATTCTAACCAATAGGGAACGTCGTCTGCGTAGGTATCAGCGACGTATTTGAACCCGCCTTCTTGCGCAGCCAAACGGATCGTATTTTCACTAGACCGCCCCGTATACCACCCTCGCGGACGGCTGCCGACCACTTCGGTGTGCAAACGGACAGCCTCGGCAATGGCGGCACGTTCCTCTGCTTCGGGCATGTCTTTGTGTTCGACCCATTTCAGCCCATGCGACGCGATTTCCCACCCGGCCTCAAGCATCGCTTTGACCTGTTCAGGCGCCCGCGCCAGCGCCGTTGCAACCCCATAAACGGTCACTGGCACATGGTTCAACATACGGTGCAAACGCCAAAATCCTGCACGCGCACCGTATTCGTATATGGATTCCATATTGGCATGGCGCTGCCCCAGCCAAGGCGCCGCTCCAACGATTTCAGACAGGAACGCTTCGGATGCAGGATCACCATGAAGCACGTTGTTTTCGCCGCCCTCTTCATAATTTAGCACAATCTGAACGGCGATGCGCGCCCCGCCCGGCCAGTTCGCCTTCGGGGGATGGGCGCCGTAACCTGTCATATCTCGTGGGTAGCGCGTGTCTTTGGTCATAAATGCCTCTGATATTGTGGTCCTACCATAAACCAAAAAATCGCAGCGAATTGACAGCGAAAACTTGAAACAATGTCGTATCTGCGCGCCTTTGCCTTGTTGCGCGCCACTGTGCCAGTACACTGCACCCAAAGGAGACTTAATATGTCCGGCTATCTTACGACCCACGTTTTAGACACGGCGCGCGGCGTCCCCGCAGATGGTATCAAGATTGCGCTGTACAGGGTTAGCGGAAATTCACATGCAAAAATCGCTGAGGCTATAACAAATGCAGATGGGCGGACCGATACCCCGATATTACCTGTTAAAAAGTTCAAAACGGGGCACTACGAACTTATCTTTTTCTGTTCTGAGTATCTGGAAACCAATAATCTGGCGACGGGAGCGTTGAAATTTTTGGGCGATATCCCAATCCGCTTCGCCATAGAAGACGCAGACGCCCATTACCACGTGCCATTACTGCTATCGCCATACGGCTATTCCACCTATCGCGGCAGCTGAACCTAAATTTGAACGGCACTTACCGCGCGAACAACCCGTGTGGCCGCAACATCCCGAAATAGGCCCATCTTCGGGTGATGGTGGTGACGATGGGCACTAAGATAGGGCATTTGTACCATATCCCGTTTTTCAATAATGGTAGACCACAATCACCCACGATAGATTGCCTAAGACAACAAAGGACGCTGCATGTTCGACGCTATAATTCTGTGGGAATGGATCGCTTTTTCTGTCCGCTGGCTGCACGTCATCACCGCAATGGCGTGGATTGGCGCATCGTTTTATTTCATCGCGCTCGACCTGATGTTGAAACCCGCAGATGACATGCCTGACGGCGCGTCTGGCGAAGAATGGGAAGTCCACGGCGGCGGGTTCTATCACACGACTAAATACATGGTCGCCCCTGCGCGGCTTCCTGAACACCTGACCTGGCATAAATGGCAAAGCTATTGGACATGGCTATCGGGCGCTGCGCTGTTGATGATCGTCTACTGGGTCGGCGGAGAGTTATATCTGATCGACACAGCAAAGGCGGATTTGGCGCTCTGGCAAGGCATCGCAATCTCGGCTGCATCCTTGTGCGTCGGCTGGATTCTTTACGATCTAATGTGCAAATCAAAACTGGGGGACACGCCAACCGCTTTGATGGTGCTGCTGTTTGTGATCCTTGTGGTCATGTCTTGGGCCTATCATCAGGTATTCACAGGCCGCGCCGCGATGTTGCATCTGGGAGCGTTCACAGCGACGATCATGACCGCGAATGTGTTTTTCATCATCATGCCAAACCAACGTATTGTGGTGGATGATTTGAAAAATGGTCGCACACCGGACGCCAAATACGGCAAAATCGCCAAACTGCGCAGCACGCATAATAACTACCTGACGCTGCCCGTGATTTTTCTGATGCTGTCCAATCACTACCCTTTGTCATTCGCAACAGAGTTCAGCTGGATCATCGCGTCGCTCATTTTCCTGACAGGCGTCACAATCCGCCACTACTTTAATACGATGCACAAAACCGGCGCCGGACCGCATTGGACATGGGCCGTGACAGTGGTGTTGATGATTGCAATCGCTTGGCTATCCACGGCAAAAATGTGGAACAGCTTTGATGACGCAGAGGCTCGCGCGCCGAATGGCTACGAAGAAACGTTTATGGCAGCAGATGGGTTTGACGCGACCCATGATATCGTTATGGGCCGCTGTTCTATGTGCCATAGTCGCGAACCGTCGTGGTCTGATACGCTGTTGTGGGCGCCAAAGGGGGTCTTGCTCGATACACCCGCGGACATCGCCCGCAACGCGCGTGCCATCTACATACACTCTGGCGTAAGCCACGCCATGCCCCCCGCCAACGTCACATATATGAGCGAAGAAGACCGCGCGACAGTGCGGGCGTGGTACCAAAACGCCAATACATATTGATCCAATACCGCCTTGTTGCGAATAGTTCGCAATTGCATTGACTTCCGCGCCCCTCCCCCATATTCGTATGGCACTGCAACACGGAGTTTCCAAATGCCACAGCCAAAAATCGCCCTGTCCGCCCTTGCACTGTTGATGGCAACGCCCGTCTTTGCCGGCGATTTCAAGGTTGTGACCACCTTTACCGTGATCGCAGATATGGCGCGCAACGTCGCAGGGGATGTGGCAACAGTCGAATCCATCACTGTGGCCGGTGCTGAAATTCATGGCTATCAACCAACCCCGCGCGATTTGGTCCGTGCGTCGGGCGCTGATTTGATTTTATGGAATGGTATGAACCTCGAACTCTGGTTTGAGCAGTTCATCGGTAACCTCGGCCCAATTCCGTCTGCAACCATTTCTGACGGGATTGATCCCCTTCCGATCGCAGAAGGCAGCTATGAAGGCCTGCCAAATCCGCATGCGTGGATGAGCCTCGATAATGCACTGATATATATCGATAATATTTCTGCTGCGATGTCTGAACACGACCCAGATAATGCCGCAACCTACGCAGCAAACGCGGCGGCCTATAAGGCCGAAATTACCGCAGAAATCCTGCCGCTGCGCGATCAAATCCAAGCCATTCCGGAAGAGGCCCGGTGGTTGGTCACATGCGAAGGCGCGTTCAGCTACCTTGCCCGTGATTTCGATCTTAAAGAAGCCTACCTTTGGCCGATGAATGCCGATCAAACAGGCACTCCACAACAGGTGCGCAGTGTTATTGATACAGTGCGCGAAAACGATGTGCGGGCCGTCTTTTGCGAAAGTACCGTCAACACGGACCCCGCCGAACAGGTCGCTCGTGAAACCGGCGTGGCCTACGGTGGCGTTCTGTATGTTGACAGTCTGTCGCTAAAGGATGGTCCCGTCCCAACATACCTTGATTTGCTGCGCGTCACGACACAAACCATTGCCGCAGGTCTGACAGAATGAACCTGCCGCCCCCAGCGCCGCATCAAACATCCAAGAACCAAGCGGGGCTTTATGCTGAGGGGCTCACAGTGACCTATCGCAATGGCGTAACGGCGCTGCGCGATGCATCCTTTGCCATCCCGCGCGGCACAATCGCCGCCCTTGTGGGGGTCAACGGCGCCGGAAAATCAACCTTATTCAAGGCAATCATGGGTTTTTTACCCGCTGCTGCAGGTGAAATCGGCGTTCTTGGCCAGACTGTGCGACAAGCCATCAAAGCGGGTATCGTTGCCTACGTCCCCCAAGCCGAAGAGGTTGATTGGTCTTTTCCGGTCCTTGTGCAAGACGTGGTGATGATGGGGCGTTACGGCCACATGGGCCTGCTGCGCCGCCCCAAAGTCGCTGACCACAACGCGGTTGGCGATGCTTTGGCCCGTGTGGGCATGTCTGATTTTCGCGACCGTCAAATTGGGGAACTGTCGGGCGGACAACGCAAGCGTGTTTTCCTTGCCCGCGCTTTGGCGCAAAATGGTCAGGTCATCTTGTTAGATGAACCGTTCACCGGCGTTGATGTGCAAACCGAAGAAGCGATCATCACGTTGCTGCGTGAACTGCGCGATGAAGGCCGCGTCATGCTGGTTTCCACGCACAACCTCGGGTCCGTACCAGAGTTTTGTGACCAGACTGTTTTGGTCAAGGGCACTGTTCTGAATTTTGGCCCCACTGAAGAAGTCTTTACCAAACCGAACCTCGAAGCCGCATTCGGCGGCGTCCTGCGTCACTTTGTGCTGGGCGGTGATGACCTACATGACGATGACGATCAACGTAAGGTAACGATCCTGACGGATGATGAACGACCCTTCGTGATCTATGACGATCAAACAAAGACCCGCCCCGAACAGGACGGAAAATGACCACCCTATTCGAACCCTTTACCTACGGTTTTATGCTGAACGCGATGTTCGTGTCGGCCTTGGTGGGGGCGGTCTGTGCCTTTTTGTCCTGCTATCTAATGCTGAAAGGCTGGTCGTTGATCGGCGATGCATTGTCCCATTCCATCGTGCCCGGCGTTGCAGGCGCCTATATGCTGGGCTTGCCCTTCGCGATTGGGGCGTTCCTGTCCGGTGGCTTGGCCGCGGCGGCAATGTTGTTTTTGAACCAGCGCACCGGATTGAAAGAAGACGCGATCATTGGGCTGATTTTCACCAGTTTCTTTGGACTTGGCCTGTTCATGGTGTCGGTGTCGCCTGTGCCCGTTGATGTACAAACAATCATTCTTGGAAATATCCTTGCGATCACGCCTGCCGACACCATCCAATTGGCAGTGATCGGATTTGTATGCCTCGCCGTATTGCTGGTGAAATGGAAAGATCTGATGGTCGCATTTTTTGATGAAAACCACGCGCGATCTATTGGGCTGAAACCGGATCGCCTGCGGTTCATGTTTTTCGTGCTGTTGTCGGCGGCCTGCGTTGCGGCTCTTCAGACGGTTGGTGCGTTTTTGGTGATTGCCATGGTCATCACGCCGGGTGCGACGGCGTATTTACTGTCCGACCGTTTTCCGCGCCTTTTGGTCATTGCCGTGCTGATTGGCGCATGTTCCAGCTTTGTTGGCGCCTATTTGTCTTATTTTCTGAACGGAGCCACGGGCGGCGTGATTATTTGTCTTCAAACCACGTTGTTTGCGCTGGCATTCTTTTTCGCCCCGAAACACGGGCTCATCGCAAACCGTCGCCGCGCGGCGGCCGCGTTGCGCGCATGAACGAACTCCTCCTTCCGTTTCAATTTCCGTTTATGCATGGCGCGTTCTACATCGCCGTGCTGATCGGTCCGCCCACTGCGCTGTTGTCGTGTTTTCTGGTTCTTAAGGGCTGGTCCTTAATGGGCGATGCGGTATCCCATGCGGTGCTGCCCGGCGTGGTGCTGGCCTATATCGTTGGGTTGCCCCTGATTGTTGGGGCGTTCATCGCGGGAATGGTGTGTTCATTGCTGACGGGGTACCTGGATGCAAATTCGCGCGTGCGCCAAGACACTGTCATGGGCGTCGTATTTTCCGGAATGTTCGGGCTTGGCCTTGTTCTATATACGAAAATCGAAACCAACGTCCACTTGGATCATATTCTGTTTGGCAACATGTTGGGCGTGGGCTCCGCGGATTTATGGACCTCAGGGGTTATCGCACTGCTTGTCTGCATCGCGTTATTGGTTTTCTGGAAAGACCTTTTGCTGAGCGCGTTTGACCCCGCACAGGCCCGCGCGATTGGCCTGCCAACCGCGCTGTTGCACTATGGCCTGTTGACGATCCTGTCGCTTACGATTGTCGCGACCCTAAAGGCGGTCGGGCTGATCCTTGCGATTGGCCTATTGATTGCACCGGGGGCGATTGCGTTCCTGATAACGCGCCAATTTCGGTTTATGCTGATCACGGCGGTGGCTGTGTCTACGCTGTCACTGGTGATGGGCGTTTACCTTAGCTTTTGGATTGGGTCTGACCCCGGTCCAACTGTTATCTTGGTGCTAACCGGCCTGTTCATCCTCGCCTTTTGCGCACGACTGTGGCGCAATCACACGCGCGAAAACACGAGCGCCTGATGACTGGTTAAACCCATCGGCGGATCATATCCGCGACGGGAACAGATGCACCCAATCGCGCAGCCAGCAAAAACATGCCCGCAAATTTGCGCTGCAAAAACAACGCCTCCATCGGCAAAGGCGGCGGAACGAACCCATCATCTGCCAACGCCATCCCCTGTCTTTGCATCGTCTGAGACAGGGTCGTATCCCCAAAATCATAAACCGGGGCGGACGTTATTGCGCTGAACACTGTTTCAATCATATCGAGAATTTGGTTTTCGTGGCCCGGCGCGATGTCTGGCGTGATGAAACCGATCCGCAATGCCGCGTCCCGCAACCCTGCACGGTCCCCTGATAGCCCAGCCCCCATAATTGCACGGTAATTTTCTGTCAGATCCTGTCCCAGCGCCCGTGTCGCGCCGAAATCCAACAACACGATCTGACCAGTGTCCGCCATGTAGCGGTAGTTTGCGAAATTTGGATCGGTTTGCATCACAGAAAACGCGAACACTTCCCGCAACATCAAATCAATCAAATCCGTCGCTACTTTATTGCGAATAGCATCGCTTTGATGGGCCACGTCTTCAATCGGTGTGCTCGCGACGTAGTCCATTGCCAGAATTTGCGCGCCGGACCAGTCGGGATCATGCTTTGGCACCACAAACCGTGCATCATCCGCCAAAAGCCCGTGAAACCGTATCAATGCATCCGCCTCTGCCCCATAATCCGTTTCGGCATGCAGCTGTGCCTTGGCTTCCTCTAAATAAGGGGACAGCGCGAAATCCTTTGGCAACAGGCCAGTCATGCGGATCAGTGCGCCGACGTTGGACACATCGCTATCAATGCTGCGCGCCACGCCGGGGTATTGCACCTTAATGGCCAAATCGCGCCCATCTTTGGTGATCGCGCGGTGAACTTGCCCGATCGACGCCGCTGCAATTGGACGCACATCAAACCGTTTGAAACGTCGCAACCACCCGTCGCCCCATTGATCATTCAGAACGGATTTCAGTTGCTTGGGCGGCATGACATGGGCGTCATCGCGCAACCGCGCCATAATCTGCGTCAGTTCTGGCGGCAGGATGTCGCCCGTGTCCATTGACATCAACTGACCCATTTTCATGGCCGCACCGCGCATTTTAGCGAGTTCATCCACAATGCGTGTTGCGTTGCGCGGCGTAAAAAGCAGATCGCGCATCTTGGGTCGTTGTCCCCGCCCAAGCTGTGCAATACCCCCAACGGCCATATTCCCGGCGACGCCTGCGGTAACACGCGACAAACGCGCCATGCGCCCAATTCGGCTTGACGGGACAGAAAGGCCGCGTGGATCAGGTGGGGTATCGTTCATACACTAGACATAGCGTTGATCGAGGCGCCGCCAACCGCGCTATTGTGTTTGGATGATCGCGCTTTCCCATTCCCGCAAGAATGTCTGGCGTTTCAAACGATCCAGATATGTCATCAATGCGGGTTCTAGCCCGATCGACGATTGCGCGGCATCTGGTCCGCCCTGGAGTGGCGGCAACGGAAACGCGCTCGGTGTGTCCATTGACTGAAGCAAAATGAGATGACGCACAAACGACTCAGCGATCGTTGGCGAATTTGCGCCGCGTGACACGAGGGCTGATCGCATCATCGTCGTCGGAAAGTCCGACGGTAAGATAACCGTGATGGACTCCGCCTGTTCAGCGCGCGCCCGCGCATAGCTGCCCAGCACGTTATAGGCGACCAAAATGCGACCCGAACTCAGGTCATCAATCATATCGCCCGAACAACAATAAAGCTGTGCATCAAGACCGCCCATCACCTCTATCAAACGCCAAAACGTTTCGGTGGCGCGTGCGTCTTGTGTCGCAAACAAATACCCTAACCCAGAACTGCGCACATCATAGGTGCCTACTTTTCCACGAAACATGTCCGGGTTGGCGCGCAAGACTGCGATCAAATCCTGACGCGTTTTGGGCACCGCAAGACGTTCGAAGGCGGCGGTATTGATCACGATTGTTGCCGGTTCCGTCGTGAAGGCAAACAGGCTATCGCGCCACTTCGCCCAATTCGGCAACGCGATCCCGTCAAGTCGCGCCGCAAACCCATCATTTGCAAGTTTCAATTGCAAATCCATGGCAGATGAAATCACGACATCATATGCGTCTGGGTCTGCCCGGAACCGGGAATCCAGATCAGCCGTGCCCGTGACCAAGTATTCGACCGCGACATCGCCGTTTTCAGATATAAAACTCTCAATGATCGGCGCGAAGAACGACGTGTCCGTGCTCGACAAAACACGAAGCGAAACAGACGCATCCGGCGCGCCAAAAACACTGCGATCTTCCCAGTCTTGTGCGCCGCAGATCAGCGGCCATGTCACGGTGATTAAAATCGCAATGTAACGCATGCGCCGCCCCCTTGTGCGTTCATCAATTCCATTGTTCCGCCATGGGCCTTTACGACATCTTGGGCAATCGTCAGACCCAATCCCGACCCGATTTTACCATCGGTGTCTGTGCCGCGCACAAACCGACCGGCCAAGGTTTCGATCTCGTTCGGGGAAAACCCCTGCCCATAATCCCGCACACGGACTGAAAGGGGATCTTGGGAAAGTTCAATGTCAATAAAGCTGTCTGAGGGCGCATATTTCAGGGCATTATCAACGAGGTTGCGCAATGCGTTTTGCAATAAAATGGCATCGCCCATCAAATGCGCAGGGCCGCCCGTTTGAAACCGCAGTGTTACGTCGCGCATATCCGCAATGGGTGTCATGCGTTCAACAAGGTCTTGAACAAGGTCCACCAGATCAACAGGTTCACGTTCCAGATTTTCCGCCCGAAATGTAACCATTGCATGATCAAGCAATTGTCCCGCTGCACGACTGGATTCATCAATGGCGCGCATCATAGATCGCAACGCCTGTCGGTTATCAGGGGTTTTGACACGTTGGAACGTGGCCTCCGCGTAGGAACGTACCGTCGCCAGCGGGGTGCGCACGCGGTGGGCCGCTTCGGCGATGAAATCCTCTGATTGCTTCAACGATAAATCCAGCCGCCCCATCAAACTGTTCAATGATCCCACCAACGGCGCCATTTCAGTTGGGACAGGCTTGGAAAACGGGCTGAGATCCTGCGGTCCCCGCCGCGTCACCGATGTTGTCAGCCGCCCCAACTGCCCGATTGTCGCTGACGAAGCCCAGAACGATAAAATCGTCGCCAAGGCAAAAAATCCGGCACCAAATAACGCGACATTTCGCGAAATCCGGTTAAGCGTTTCAGACAGTGCATCCTGAGTTTGCGCGACAGAAACGGACACACGGCGCGGAACGTCCGCGCCAACCAACGTTCGAGTTGCCGTAGCCACACGGACCTTGGCACCATCATAAACCAGCGATCCAAACGCGGCGTCCGGAACGGCCAAGTCGCTGTAGCCAGACAACAAAACACCGTCTTCATAAATCGCGTAAAACACGCGATCATCCGCAGGCGTGGACAGCATGGAGAGCGACGCATACGGAAAATCCAGTTCAACCGCGCCATCGCGCAAAACCGCAGTGTCCAGAACCGATGTGACAGACGCGGCAAGGATATTGTCTTGCCCTTGCTGCGCAATCTGTGCCGCGTAATTGCGCACGACAAATACCAAAACGACCGCTAGAACCGCGGCCCCCCCTGTCAAAATCAACGCCAGTCGATTGCGTAAGGATCCGTTGGTTTCAACGCTCGTCATGGTCCAACCGATAGCCCATTCCACGCAGCGTTGTGATCCGCACCGCAGACCCATCTAAGTGTTTTCGCAATCGTCCAACATAAACCTCAATCGCGTTTTCAGAAACATCATCGTCATAGCTGAACAATCGATCGACAAGCTTTTGTTTGGAAAAGACCTGCCCGCGTGCGTTCATCAACAGTTCCAGCAAACGCAGTTCGCGATTGCGCAGATTGATGCTGTCGCCCCGTACCGTCAAATGCCCGCCCACGGGGTCAAATGCCACATCACCAATCCGCAACAGCCTTTGCCCAGATCCCGCTTTGCGACGCAGGACCGCCCGACAACGGGCTTGCAGTTCGGCGTGATCAAACGGCTTCGTGACGTAGTCGTCAGCCCCAAGGTCGAGCATACTGATTCTATCACTGACCTGACTGCGGGCCGTCAAAACAATCACCGGAGTGTCGTTTTTACCTGCCCGATGTTGGCGCAAAAACGTCCGTCCGTCCCCGTCCGGCAGCATGATATCAAGCAAGATTAGATCGTAATCAACAGTCCCACTGAACGCCACGGCATCTTCAATTGTTGCTGCATGATCAACAAGATGACCATCTAACCCCATACGAGATCTGACAGCATGGGCCAGTTCTTCGTTGTCTTCCACTAACAGATACTTCATTTCGCAAACTGCCCTTTTCTTAGGCGGATGACAGGTTTGTGTCAGGTTGTCGTGTTTATCTCTTTGACCATAGCCGTGAGGAGACGGCGCACAATAGGGAGAGAAACATGACGACATTTACACTGGGCCGTCGCGCCCTGATGGCCACCGCCATCGCAACATTGGGCCTTGGGACACCTGCATTCGCAGACGGGCATCAGGTGCTTGATGAAATCCACTTTATCATTCCGGGCGGCGCTGGCGGCGGCTGGGACGGGACAGCGCGCGGAACGGGCGAAGCCCTGACCGATGCGGGTCTTGTTGGAACAGCAACCTACGAAAACATGTCTGGCGGCGGCGGCGGTGTTGCGATCGGTTACATGATCGAAAATGCAGCCAGCCTTGAAAACACGCTGATGGTCAATTCGACACCTATCGTGATCCGTTCGCTGACGGGCGTGTTCCCGTATAATTTCAGCGACCTGACGCTGGTGTCCGGCACCATCGGTGATTACGCGGCCATTGTCGTTGGAAAAGACAGCCCGATCAGCAACATGGAAGAATTCCTTGCTGTGTATGACGCAGACCCGGCGGGCACGCCCATCGGTGGCGGGTCAGTTCCCGGCGGCATGGACCACCTTGTAGCCGCGATGGTTATGGAAGCATCCGGGCGTGACGCGCTTGGGGTTAACTACATCCCATATGATGCAGGCGGCACCGCAATGGCGGCTTTGCTGTCGGGCGAAATCGCAGCTCTGTCTACTGGCTTCTCCGAAGCCGTCGATCTGTCCAATCAAGGCGAGGTCAAGATCATTGGCGTGACCGCAGATGCCCGCGTAGATGCAGCGCCTGACGCCATGACCATGATGGAGCAAGGCATCGACACGACCTTCGTCAATTGGCGCGGCTTCTTTGGTGCGCCGGGCATGTCGGAAGAAAAACTGTCCCAGTATCAAGACGCCATCGCCGCGATGTACGATACAGAAGAATGGGAAGCCGTGCGCGCGCGCAATGGATGGGTAAACATCCACAATCCCGGTGACGATTTCCGTACATTCCTGGAAGAACAGGAAACAGTTATTGGCGATCTTATGACAAAACTGGGTTTCCTCTAAAGAAACTCTTTGCGCGGGGCGCGATACAGCGCCCCCCGCACACCTATTTTTTCATATCTTGGGGGAATGGCTTATGGCCTTGGATCGTTGGATCGCTCTTGTCCTATTGGGCATTTGCCTTGTTTATGGCTACGCCGCGTGGTTCACGATGGATGACGCGCTTGCGCCATTCATGCGTCGAAACCCGATCTGGCCCAGCACGTTCCCCAAAGTCTTGGCTATTGTTGGAATGATTGCGTCCTTTTTGATCCTACTAGGCATCGAAAAAGACGACGAAACACCCGGCGATATCGATTATCGTCGCCTGACTGACTACAAACTCGGCCAGGCGATCATCCTTCTGGCGCTCATGGTCGCTTATGCCTTGTGCTTACGCCCCCTTGGATTTCTTTGTGCAACAACTGCGTTTCTGGTCCTCGGGTCTTTCACACTCGGCGAACGCTCTTGGCACCTTATGCTGCCGATCTCAATCACAGCGACGGTCATCGTCTGGTATCTTGTCCAGCAGGTCTTGGGCATTTTCCTGCGCCCCTTGCCTATGTTCATGGGGGTCTGAACCGTGCTTGAAGGTATTCTAATCGGCCTGCAAACGGCCCTGTCCATTCAAAATTTGTTGGTCGTCATCGGTGGCTGTTTGATCGGTACGTTCATCGGTATGCTGCCCGGCCTAGGGCCAATGTCAATCATCGCCATCATGATCCCAGTCGCAATTTCCATGGGCGATCCGTCTGCCGCCCTGATCTTGTTGGCAGGGGTGTATTACGGCGCGATCTTTGGCGGATCCACGTCATCAATTCTTCTGAATGCGCCCGGTGTTGCGGGCACAGTGGCAAGTTCGTTTGATGGCTACCCAATGGCGCGCCAAGGCAAGGCAGGGAAGGCGCTGACAATCGCAGCCATTGCCAGCTTCGCAGGGGGGACAATCGGCGCGATTCTGTTAATGATCTTTGCTCCGATGCTGTCCTCAGTCGCGCTGTTGTTTCATTCGGCGGAATACTTTGCGCTCATGATTGTTGGCCTGTCAGCCATCGCCGCCTTTGCAGGGGCAGGGCAAGTGACCAAGGCGTTGATGATGACCACCTTGGGCCTGATTATGGCCACTGTGGGTGAAGGTGCGCTGTTCAATATGCCCCGTTTCACGATGGGGATTATGGATCTTCAGTCAGGTTTTGGTTTCATCACCTTGGCCATGGCAATGTTCGCCCTTCCCGAAGCCATCTTTTTGGTCCTGAAACCTAAGAACAAGGGCGATGATGGCGGCGAAATCAAAGATTTACGGATCACCCGCGCTGAGGCAAAAACCATCGCACCCGTCATTGGCCGTCAATCCGTTCAGGGGTTTTTCATTGGGGTCCTGCCCGGTGCCGGCGCGACAATCGCGTCTTTTCTTGGCTATGCCGTGGAACGCAATATCGCACCAAAACGCGAACAGGAGGAATTCGGCAAGGGATCGATCAAGGGCCTCGCCGCACCCGAAACTGCAAACAACGCAGCATGCACCGGATCGTTTGTGCCTTTGTTGACCTTGGGCATTCCCGGGTCAGGTACGACGGCTATCTTATTGGGCGCACTTATCGCGCTGAACGTGACCCCCGGGCCGCGCCTGATGATTGATGAACCGCAAATTTTTTGGGCCGTCATCATGTCCATGTTCATCGGCAATCTGGTGCTGCTTATCCTCAATCTGCCGCTGATCCCCTACATCGCCAAGGTGCTGGCAATTCCGCGCAATTATCTCATTCCGTTCATCATGTTTTTCACTTTGATGGGGGCGTATATCGGCCAAAACAACGCCACCGAACTGTTGCTTCTTGTGGCGTTCGGTATCTGCGGGATCGCGCTGAAGTTCGCAAAATACCCCCTGCCCCCTTTGCTGATCGGTTTCATTCTGGGCGGGATGATGGAAGATAATTTCAGCCGCTCGATGCAGCTCTACGGCGGCGTATCCTTCATTTGGGAACGTCCAATGACACTGGGGTTATTGATCTTGGCGGTTGTGCTTGTTTTGCTGCCCGGCGTGCGTGCCATGCAAGCACGACGTGCCGCGCAGTAGACGTCGCAGGTCTTTAATCGTCGCCTTCGTAGTTGTCCAAGAAAGCGTCCGCACTCATGATGGGGGACGTCACCGCCCGATGATGCGCCGCCCATGCAACAGCAACAGTGGCAGGGTGTTTTCCTATGTCAGCAGCCAAATCGGATAGCCCCGCTGCGACATCCGTCATCCAATCCAAATCATAGCGCGCAACTGCACTGCCTTCTGATATGGCTATCCCCAAATTCTGTGTATCGTCGTTGTTTCAGGCCGCGCCCTGTGCGGGGTGTGTTTTAAGAAACCCAACGGCTCCGGCAGATAGTGCGAGCATCACAGCCGCGACGCCCAACATCAAGGCAAGCCCGCCAATCTGATAGGTCAGTCCAGATAAAACCGTCCCCATCAGGCGCCCAGCCGCGTTGGCCATATAGTAGAACCCAACATCCATCGTCACACGATCTTTATGGGTAAACGATAGGATCAGATAGGAATGCAGCGATGAATTCACCGCGAAAATCGCGCCGAACACCAATAAGCCCACGACAATAACACCCGTTAGCCACCCTTGCGGCCCACCCGCCAAAACAGCCATCCCCATAAGAACCGCGGGAACGATCGCAAGGCCCCAGGCCCAAGCGACCGCTGCCTTGATCAATTCAGCACTGTCGCGCGACGATGCCCGCAAGATGCGCGGGGCGGCTGTTTGGACCATGCCGTACAAGATTACCCAAACGGCCATGAATGTGCCGATCAAAAAGAACGCGATCCGGTTTCCCTCTGTCGTGCCATCCGACAACACTGCGTAGAAATAGATCGGGATTCCAACAACAAACCAAACATCGCGCGCGCCAAACAAAACGACGCGCGCCGCGCTGAGCCAATTCACGTTGGATGATTTGGAAAAGACCTCGGAAAATTTGGCCGCTTTGCGCCCTTTGGGCAAACCGGGTGGCATCGCGATCAACACCGCCATCAGGATCAAGGCCAATATCAACGCCATCCCCAGAACCGCGCCAACGAAACCCACGGTCGCCAACAACGCAGCGCCCAAAAGAAACCCCAGCCCTTTTACCATGTTCTTGGACCCTGTCAGCATGGCTACCCAGCTAAACAGCCGATCATTTTGCGCCGGAGCAAGCAGTTTGACGGCCGATTTCGACGACATCTTAGCTAGGTCTTTGGCAACGCCGCTTGCGCCCTGCACCACCATCACAAAGACAACCGATGCGCCAACGCCCCATGCGGGATCAAGCTGTGCCAACGCAATGAGAGCCAACACCTGCAACCCCAATCCCGCGTACAACGTCGATGTCAGCCCAAACCGCGCCGCAACCCATCCCGCACACAGGTTCGTCACGATGCCTGCGAGTTCATAAAACACAAACAAATAGGCCAGCTGAACGGGCGAAAACCCAAGCGTATGAAAATGCAGCAGCACCAACATCCGCAATGCCCCATCCGTCAGCATAAACGCCCAATAAGCCGCCGTGACGACAATATAGGCGGACAGACCGTCAGGTCGGGTTGTATTCACAGGCTGTTCCCGACCATCAAGGCCACATCGACCAAGCGGTAGGCGTACCCCATTTCGTTGTCATACCATGCGTAGACTTTTACCTGCGTACCATTGATCACCATCGTGGACAGCGCATCTACGATGCTGGACCGTTGATCATTGGTGTAATCCGTGGACACCAATGGGCGTTCTTCATACCCTAAAATTCCGGCCAATTCGCCCTCTGCCGCAGATTTGAACAAGGCGTTAACCTCCTGCGCTGTGGTCTCGCGTTCAACCTCAAACACACAGTCGGTCAGCGATGCGTTTAGCAAAGGAACCCGCACCGCATGACCATTCAAACGCCCGGTCAGCTCCGGATAGATCAATGTGATCGCCGTAGCGCTGCCCGTGGTTGTCGGGATCAACGAATTGAGGGCTGATCGCGCGCGACGCAGATCTTTTGCGGGGCGGTCCACAATGGTTTGGGTGTTGGTCACGTCATGGATCGTGGTGATAGAACCATGTTTGATCTTTAGGTTCTCGTGGATGACCTTAACAACCGGCGCAAGACAGTTGGTTGTGCAGCTTGCGGCCGTCACAATCCGGTGGCGATCACTGTCATAAACATCGTGATTGACCCCCATAACGATGTTGGCGGCATCGCCGTCTTTCACGGGTGCGGAAACAACAACCTTTTTGACCCCTGCATCAAAATAAGGCGCAAGCTTGGCATCTGTTTTGAAGACACCCGTGCAGTCGATCACCACATCGACGCCATCCAGCGGTAAATCAGCGATATGTCTTGTGCCAATGAACGGCAAACGCACACCATCAATGGTCACACTGTCAGGATCATGGGAGATATCGGCGTCCCATCGCCCATGCACGGTGTCGAATTCAAACAAATGCGCGTGCATTTCAGGATCACCCACCGCGTCATTTATCCACGCAATCTGCGCGCCTTGATCCAAAAGCGGTTTCAGGGCCAGTTTTCCGATACGGCCAAGTCCGTTTAGGGCGTAGACAGTCATGTCAAAATTCCTTCTGATCCGGGTCGGTTGTCGCGGGAACCAACACACTCCAATCGCGGACTGCTCGGCCGTTTGTTATCAAACCTGATCCGCGCAATCCAACCCGCGCATATTTGAAAGACGTTGAGGGACATAGTGAATTTTTTGTAACAGTCATGCT